>DNHM01000021.1:0-4068 GCA_003485885.1 Acidimicrobiaceae bacterium | reverse complement strand
CGGGGTTGGGTGTGGCCAACCATGCCACGTTTGCCCAGGCCAGCGTCGAGACAGATCTTGGGTAGCTGTGTGCTCTTGCCCGAGCCGGTTTCGCCGGCGATAACCACTACCTGGTTGTCTCGGATAGCCGCGAGGAGTTCGTCGCGGCGTTGTGTGATCGGCAGTTCGGGCGGGTAGGTGCAGACCGGTATCGCCGCGAGTCGGCGGGCGAGCTGTTTCTCGGCCTGGTCAATTTTGGTGGTGAGCTCGGTGACGACCTTGGCTCTGCGCTCCGCTTGTTGGATTTTGGCGGCGCCTTTGACCCTGCGGCCAAGCCGTCGTTCGTCAGCACGCGACACCGAGTGGAGACGCTTGCGCAGCGCTGCGAGTTGTTCGTCGTCAGCGCCTGGTGCTCGTTTCCGCCTTGTCCGTTTTTGCGGCGGACGAGGAGAGCGACCAGACCCCTGTTTCTCGACTCTCTGGTCGCCTTCGTTCACCGCAACAGGATACGGACTCAGACCCCGCCCCTGCGGGCTGTTTCGCAACGACTACCGAAACGTTCCGCAGGCACGCGTGTTCTCTGGGGTCTGACCCCGCGTGACGGCGGGTCTGACCCCGCGTGACGTGGGGGCTATTTCGCAACGACTGCTGCAACGTTCCGCAGGCATGCGTGTTCTCCGGGGTCTGACCCCGCGTGACGGCGGTTCTGACCCCACGTGACGTGGGCGTGGGCCGTCTCTTTGGCCTCGGGTGTTATGTGCGTTTAGGGATTATCGCGGTGACCGTTGACTCGATGCGATCCGCGTAACTTTCCTTGTACGCCATATGCATGCCCATGTCGTAGATGGTGACACCCTCGTTCGCGAGGGCTGCGATCGTATGGAACTGCAGCAGTTTGCCGATCGATAGTTCGGGGAAGTTCTGGTTGAAGCTGTGTTGGAAGCCGCGGTAACGGTCGTCGATTCGTGCACCGATCACGTAACCAACGTCGGTCCCATCAAGACGGGCGAACTGCACCCGCAATGCACCCACGTCAGCGAAACTGTGAGCCATCGCCAAAGTGAAGACGCCAAGGTCAGTGTCGACGAGGCCCGAGGCAACGTCGGTCTTCCAGCTGGTCTTCTCTACTGCGAGTAGTCGGTCGAAGACCTGAGTGACATCATCTACCGCCGGTCGAAGGGTCTCGATAGTGATGCCAGCGGACTCGCAACGATTCGCAGCGGCTCGTAACGATCGCCGGAAGCGGGTTGAACGTCGATCGATCCACGGCCCGAAACCTTCCGAGAGGTCGGCGATGCATCGATCGGCCGTGTCGGTGAAACCTGCGGGCCCGAGTTGTTGGACCTCGTCAAACAACGGACTCACAGGATCCAAACCAGACACCGTGAGGGCATAGAAGTCGAGACGAGGCAGTAGATCTGCCACATCGAGAACCAGCGCTGTTGGGTCTACGCCTATGAACGGAGTAGCGAAGCCCCACACCGCGTCGAACGATGACAACACCGGGCCGTTCGGTGTTTCGTGTTCGATCAGGGCGACATAACCGGCTCGGCTACGAAAGACCCGATGTAGGGCCTGGCCCGAGAACGAATCGGCAACCGGGACGATCCAATGTGAGGTCGAACAGATTGGATCGATGCCCTGTTCTGTGGCCACGTGCGCGACGGTCTTGTCGAACGAGGTTTCGATGTCAGTGAACAAGCAGTTTTCCATGAAATTTCTCGCAGAATTCCATCGCATCTAACGCCAGACTGAGTGGCACATAGCGATAACGTCAAGCTCCAAGAGGAGTACAAATGGATCCCAAGTACAGCGAAGAAGCCGAAGCCTACCGAGAGAAGATGGTCGCCTTTCTCGGCGAGCACCTACCCGCTGATTGGAAGGGTATGGGTGCGCTTTCTCCGGAACAGCTCGCAACCTTCACTGCCGAGTGGCGCTCGATCTTGTCGGCCAACAGCCTGTTGGCTCCGTCGTGGCCAGCCGAATACGGCGGTGGCGGCCTGACTGCTCTTGAAAAGGTCATCATGGCCGAAGAGTTCTTGAAGGCCGGTGTGCCCACCGGTGGCAACAATGATGCCTTCAGCATCCAGATGGTTGGTAACACCATTTTGAACTGGGGCTCCGACGAGATGAAGGCAGACTTTCTCCCCAAGATTATTTCTGGTGAATACGTCTTCTGCCAGGGCTACAGCGAACCAAACGCAGGTAGCGACTTGGCTGCTCTGATGTGCAAGGCCGAACTCGACGGCGACGAATGGGTCATCAACGGCCAGAAGATCTGGACCTCGGCCGGCATGAGCGCCAACTGGATCTTTGTCCTGTGCCGCACCGACTTCACATCGTCGAAGCACAAGGGCATCAGTTTCTTACTCTGCCCCATGGAACAGCCCGGTGTCGAAGTGCGTCCGATCGCCATGATGTCTGGCGAAAGCGAGTTCAACGAAACGTTCTTCACCGACGCTCGTACCCCCAAAGAAAACGTTGTCGGTCAAGTCAACGGCGGCTGGGGTGTTGCCATGACACTGCTTGGTTATGAACGAGGCGAAGCAGCAGCGACCACACCGATCGCCTTCCGTAGCGAGCTAGATCGCCTATTTGCGATGGCGAAGGAACGTGGCGTCAGCGACGATCCGGTCATCCGGCAGCGGCTGGCCGAGGCCTATAGCAAGGTTGAGATCATGCGCTACATGGGTCTGGGCACCTTGACTCGGTTCATTAAGGGCGCCACGCCGGGACCAAGCGAGTCACTGTTCAAGCTGTATTGGTCCGAGTACCACAAGGCCGTGACCGAACTCGCCGTCGATATCCTGGGGGCCGATGCCATGTGGATCGAGGGCCAGCAGCCGATGACCTCGTTCAGTTCAGACCTGCCGGGCTCACCGAATAGCTCCGCTTCATGGGTCGGTACGTTCTACAACGCCCGTGCAGGAACCATCTACGCCGGCACATCACAGGTGCAACGCAACATTGTTGGCGAAATGGTGTTGGGTCTGCCTAAGGAACCTAAACCAGCCAACGCTTAGGCGGCGGTTTCGAGCGTATTCGACCACAAGACGGGCAAGAGCAGTCCTACCAGCGGTGATCGTTGGTAGCGACGTTTTCGTTTGCCCGGATCAGACATTGGCCTGAATCTCCGGGTTTTTTTCTTACGGTTTCGTGACAACCGGCCTCTTTTATCTCAGCGTTCGGTCCGGACGTTGATACTCATCGTTGGCGTTTCCCCCACACGCCCTGATCCAGGTAGGACGAATGACGAAACACGAGCGAGTAGTCAAAACCCTTGCGGTTGTCGTATTGATGGCCATGCTTGCCGTTGCATGCGGCGGCGGAAGCGATGAAGCAGCAGCTGACTCCGATACGACACAACCCGATCTCTCAGCTGATGGCGAAGACGCTGGTGGAGAACCGGCTCCGATCGCAACGACTGCGCCTATTCCCTTGGTGAGCGACGATGCAGCGGAGCCAACCGTCGCTGTCGAGCCAACCGTTGCTGTCGACGATGAAGACCCGTGGAACGTTGATGTGTTGTACGTAAACGACGATGTTGTGCTGGTGCCGACCTTCGATGCTCCAAACGGGAATCAGACAACGATCTACGACATCAACACGTTCGACAACATCGAGCTTGAGTACCCACTTCTGGCAGAGACCGCTTTCGGTAATCGGCTGACTCTGCTGGCCGAAGAATTCGATGACTCTGGCAACTGGGCAAAGGTGCTGCTTCCTGTTCGGCCCAACGGCAGCACTGCGTGGGTCCAGACTGCGTTCTTCACAAAAGAGTCGCACAACTATCACATCATCATTGATGTGTCTGAGAACACGGTGAACGTCTACCGAGGTGAAGATTTGCTCATCGAGCAGATTGCCGTGAGCGGTCGAGAAAGCAGGCCCACACCAGTGGTGCGGGCCTACATTGACGAGAAGATTCCTGGCGCCAGTCTGAGCCCTGCCTACGGCGACTGGGTGCTGAGTATTGCGGCCTTTAGTGAATCCTTGGGCACGTTCGGTGGTGGTATGCCAAAGCTGGCGCTGCACGGAACCAATCAACCCGAGTTGATGGGTCAGTATGTGTCATCGGGTTGTGTTCGC
>DNHM01000043.1:531-11162 GCA_003485885.1 Acidimicrobiaceae bacterium | reverse complement strand
GGAATCTCCAGGTTCGTACCGCTCAGATGGTCGCCGAGGCTGAGAGTGTCGAGTGGATCCAGGTTGCCACCGAAGTCGAATCGCTCATGCTGGAGTACACCCTCATCCAGCGGCACCAGCCTCGGTACAACGTGCGTTATCGCGACGACAAGAGCTACCCGTTTCTTGCGATCACACTTGCCGATGAGTGGCCCCGGGCCATGGTGATCCGAGGAAAGAAGAAGAAGGGCAATCGGTACTTCGGTCCCTATGGCCACGCGTACGCCATTCGGGAAACGCTAGATCTTCTACTTCGTACCTTTCCCATCCGTACGTGCACCGAGGGAAAGTTCAATCGTCATGCACGGCTGGGTAAACCGTGCCTCGACTTCCACATTGAGAAATGCTCGGGGCCGTGCGTCGATGCGATCAGCGAAGCTGACTACCGAGAGCTGACCTCAGAACTGATCAAGTTCCTCGAGGGCGATACCGACGAAATCGTTGCCCGACTCGAAGCGGACATGGCCAAGGCCAGCGCTGAACTGGAGTTTGAGCTTGCTGCCCGGCACCGCGATCGGCTGATCAGTGTGCGGAAGGCCAATGAGAAGAACCAGATGGTTGGAACTCGCAGCGAGGACTTCGACGTCATCGGTCTGTACGACGATGAACTCGAAGCTGCGGTGCAAGTATTCTTTGTCCGCAAGGGTCGAGTGTTGGGCAGACGTGGTTTCATCGTGGATAAGGCCGAGGAACTCGACCGTCCCGAACTCATTGCTCGGGTCTTGGAGCGGCTGTACTTCGACGACAATCCGCTGGGTCATCCGAAGAAGGTGCTGGTTCCGGATCTACCCACCAGTCAGGAGCTGTACGAGGAATGGTTGACCGAGCAGCGTGGTTCGGCGGTCACGATTGGTATTCCGCAGCGGGGCGACAAACGAGAGCTTGCCGAGACGGTTACACAGAACGCTCGTGAGTCGTTCCAGCGTCACCGGCTGAAGCGTCAGAGCGATCACAACAGCCGCAGCCAGGCAATCAATCAGCTTCAGGAACTACTGGATCTGCCACTGTCGCCGCTGCGCATCGAGTGTTACGACATGAGCCATATCCAGGGCTCTGACTATGTCGGTTCCATGGTGGTTGTCGAGGACGGCCTAGCCAAGAAGAGCGAATACCGCCGTTTCAAGATCAAAACCGTTGCCGGCAACGACGATTTCGCAGCGATGGAAGAAGTCTTGCGCCGGCGTTTCACCAACTATGTCGCCGACCGTGACCGCCCTCCCGAAGAGTGGGGCAAGTTCGCCTACCCGCCGCAGCTGCTGCTGGTCGACGGCGGCAAGGGCCAGCTCAGTGTTGCTGTCAAGGTGTTGAAAGATCTTGGACTGACCGATGAGATCCCGGTTGCAGCGCTAGCGAAGCAGTTCGAAGAGGTCTTCATTCCAGGCCGACCCGCGTCAATTCTGCTGCCGCGCCAGAGCGAAGCGTTGTACATGTTGCAACGCATCCGCGATGAGAGCCACCGGTTCGCGATCACCTATCACCGGCAGCTGCGTGACAAACGAATGCGAAAATCGGTGCTCGACGACGTGCCAGGGCTGGGCGAAACTCGCAAGAAGCGCCTGATGCGAGAAGTCGGTTCGGTCAAGGCAATCCGAGCAGCGTCGCTCGACGAGCTCAAGAGTCTGCGATGGCTCCCCGATCCTGTCGCCGAATCCATCTACGCCAAACTGCACGTCGACGAATAATTCTTGATCCAGATGTGGGGAGGCGTCGGGTTCACCGTGGAGGGAGACCGAACCACGGTTCTGCTGCCAGGTCGGCTTCGAAAATGGCACGATCCTGGTCATCGGCCAGTGGCACAGCTGCAGCCTTGACCTGCTCAGCGCGTGCTTCGCCATCGCGCCCGAGGCAAGCGTATGCTCGAGCGCTCGCTTCGTGGATATACGCATGATCGAAATCGGCTGCTGTGTCGGCCGAAGCATGAAGATGCACTGCTGCCCGTTCAGCATGATGGAGCGCTAACTCGCCGTGTCCGAGTGTGGCGTGGGCACGCGAGACCAGCCATGACGCCCGTGTCAGGTTGACTGGGGTTGATCGGGCCGCTCGAGCCCAGTGATAGGCCGCGGCATAGGAGCGCTGCAGTAGGTCATCGGCCTGGCCGGCGCCGAGTTCACTTCCATCGAGGAGGTCCCAGGTGGCGTTGGTGGCAGCTACGGCTTGTGCCTTGTGACCTTCGGCGTCGGTTACGTCTATAGGAAAGCTCATACCACGCTCGGTTTAGCCGATCGCAGGCTGTCGGTGCAGCCCACTCAGCCTGGGAGCTCAAGAGTGAGACTGTGGGCGCCGCCACCCGCCTTGCGCAGCTCGCTCAGATCGGTGCGGTGATAGTGGATGTTCTGTTCGGTGAGTTGGCGGATCAGCTCGGGGCTGATGGGTGGGCCGATGACGGCGTCGCCGGACACGACCAGGTTGCAAGCGAGTTGCTCACCGTCGCTTGCGGTTGCGGTGATGACAGGCAAGCCGAGGAACAGCTCGTTCCATGCAGGGTCAGTCATGTCAAAGCCGGGCAAGGCATCGGGGTACACAAGCCATGCCTGTCCATCTAGGTCACACACTGCCATGTCAATGTGGGGGAAGCGGCCGCCGGTGAGAGGGACACGGTACGCGGGCCGTCCGGTTGCGGTTTCGAGAAAACGCACGGCTTCGACGAATGCGGTGGCTGGTTCGTCAGACGTGACACCCACCAAGAGTCGACCGTGAGAATCGGCGAGCACATTCCCACCATCGAAACGCAACGGTTTGACCGTGGTCGTTAGTTCGAGACCCAGCGAAGCCAGAAACCGGTGTGTCAGTGGCGCCTCGAATGGCCCACGAATGCTGTGAGGCATGAGAGGGATCACGATGTCGTCCGCAACCACCGCGAGGTCGCGAGTGAACGTCATGGCTGGCGCCCATGGTTCGGCCGGGACGCCGACGACAGGACCAACCAGGGCCTCTACCAGTGCTCGCAGCTGATGCCATTGCTTGAGTGCAAGACCCCGGTCGAGTGTCGGGGAGTCTGGGACCCACGACCGTTCACTGCGGATTGCAGGGAGAAATCGAGGCGGTGCCATAAGCACCCGTGGCGTCATGAGGAAGGGAAGGTGGGTTCTACGACGCCTGAGTCAGAAGCGCCCAGGCTGGGTCGTGTTGACGGGCGTGGCGGTGGCCGCCTGAATGCCGTGCCTGCCCTGGTCGCGAAGACCGAGGCGTCCGGTTGAGGTGGCTCGGAGACCAAGCCGGATCCCACCCACGAGATCGATAGCGAAACGCCCAAAGCCCGCAACCTCGTCGTCGCTGATTAGGTCGCCGAGCGCCGCTGGTTCAGGTTCGGTCAGCTCGAGGGTGGCAAGCTTCCTGCCAAGCGAGACTAGGTCGGTCTCGGTGTAGGCCAGGTTGGTGTTGTCATCGGTTGCGATGGTTCTCGAGACGAGGGTTCACCCCAATCGTTACAGCCCATCGTTGCACCCCAGCTTCAGCGCGTCGACACGACGGAGTCGAGGGCTGTTGCTCGGGGTGCTAAGCCGACAACTGCCGGAGCAGTTCGGCATTCTCGTCGGTGACCGAGGTCGGAACAGTGATGGTTACTGAGGCCAATAGGTTCCCGGGTTTTGTTGGATGGGGGACACCCCGGCCCGGCACACGAAATGTCTTGCCAACCTGGGTGCCAGCGGGGACCTTAATTGTTACGAATGCACCGTCCAGCGTCGGAACACGCATTTCGCCACCAAGTGCGGCGTCGGCGTAGGAGATCGGGACCGTCACCGTGAGGTTGCGGCCTGAGCGTCCGAATACGGGGTGTTTGTCAACCGCAATCTCGATGAAGAGATCTCCCGACGGTCCTCCGTTGGCTTCGGCACCGCCTTTGCCTGCGAGTCGGATCGTTTGCCCGTCCTGAACGCCAGCGGGAATGCGAGTCTTGACGTTGCGCCCGTCTAGCTCGAGGCTTTGCGTCAAGCCGTTGATGGCGCTTTCGAAGTCGAGCCGTAGCGAAGCGGTGAGGTCCCGCCCTCGTAGTGGCCAGTTCGTTGTTGGTCGTTGCCCAGGTTGTGCTTGGGCACCGAACAAGTCGAAGAGATCGGCCATGTCGAAGTCTTGGGCCGAGGTCGAGCGGTGGCCAAAACCCTCTGGACGGTAACCCTGCTCGCCGAAGTGGCTGCCTCGGGGCCGTGAGCGCACTTCGTCGTACTCGGGACGTCGGTCTGGATCGCTGAGTACTTCGTACGCCTTGGCGATGTCAGAGAACCGCTGTTCGGCGGTTGGGTCATCGGGATTGGCGTCGGGGTGGGCTGTTCGAGCGAGCTTGCGGTAAGCCGATTTGATCTGTTTGGTGGTTGCGTCGGAACGGACGCCGAGTACTTCGTAGTAATCGGTGTCTAGCCATTCTGCGGTTGCCTGCATGTGTGGTCACCTCCTTGGGCGAGTGAGCGAGTGGGCGAGTGAGCGGCTTCTGTGGGCACGGCCGTTGTGGGAGACGGCCGTGCCCGATGAGGGGCCGCACGTGCGGCCCCTCAGGTAGGTGCGGGTTAAGCGTTTGCCGGCTCATCGTCGATGATTTCAGCATCGACGATCTCGGCATCCTCGACGTCGCTATCAGGGGTTCCTCCAGCCGAGGCCGAAGTCTGCTCGTAGCGATATTGCGTGTATGCCTGGGCGGCGCCACGAACGTCCTCGGCAGCTGCCTTCATCCCAGTGATGTCCTCGGCTTCAACTGCTGAAGCGAGTTGATCAACAGCGCTTTGCAGCGTGGCCCGTTCGTCGGACGAGTCGTCGGCTTCATCGAGCTGACGGCGAGCCTGGTACAGCGTGCTGTCGGCTTCGTTGCGAGCCTCGGCCTCTTCCCGGCGACGTTTGTCGTCTTCGGCGTGGGCCTCTGCATCCTTGATCATGCGGTCGATGTCTTCCTGTGAAAGCGATGACTGGCCGGTGATCGTGATCGACTGTTCCTTGCCGGTGCCCTTGTCGGTTGCGGAGACGTGCACGATGCCATTGGCATCGATGTCGAAGCTGACCTCGATCTGAGGTACACCCCGGGGCGCAGGTGGAAGATCGACGAGCTGAAACTTGCCCAGCGTCTTGTTGTACTGCGCCATCTCCCGTTCACCCTGGATCACGTGGACCTCGACCGACGGCTGATTGTCATCGGCAGTGCTGAAGGTTTCTGAGCGTTTCGTAGGAATAGTGGTGTTGCGTTCGATGAGTGTCGTCATCACGCCGCCCATCGTCTCGATACCGAGTGACAGCGGCGTGACGTCGAGCAGGACCACATCTTGGACGTCGCCTCGGAGGACACCCGCTTGGACTGCAGCGCCCAGCGCAACGACTTCGTCGGGGTTCACACCCTTGTGTGGATCGCGGCCAGAGATTTCCTTGACGAGCGCGGTGATCGCTGGCATCCGGGTGGAACCGCCGACCATAATCACGTGGTCAAGCTCGCCTTCGGACAATTTGGCGTCCGTGATGGCTTGCTCGAACGGAGCACGACACTTAGCGACCAGTTTCTCTGTCAGCGATTCGAACTTGGCTCGGGTGAGTTCGAGGTCGAGGTGCTTCGGGCCAGCATCGGTTGCCGAGATAAACGGCAGATTGATGCGGGTTGATTGCGTCTGTGACAGCTCGATCTTGGCGGTTTCGGCAGCTTCTTTAAGTCGCTGCATGACCATCGGGTCATTCGACAGGTCGACCCCTTCGGTGTCTTTGAAGGTCTTCAGGATCCAGTCGATGACTGCCTGGTCCCAATCGTCGCCACCGAGATGGGTGTCGCCGTGGGTCGAAAGCACCTCGAACACGCCGTCGCCAAGAGACAACACGGACACATCGAAGGTGCCACCGCCGAGGTCGAAGACCAGCACGGTCTGATCGCTCTTGTCCTCGCTGTCGATGCCGTACGCGAGCGCAGCAGCGGTCGGTTCGTTGATGATCCGCAGAACCTCAAGCCCGGCGATGGCGCCGGCTTCTTTGGTAGCGGTGCGCTGAGCATCATCGAAGTACGCGGGCACAGTAATGACCGCCTGGGTCACGTTCTCGCCAAGGTACGCCTCGGCGTCTCGCTTCAGCTTCTGAAGAATGCGAGCTGAGATCTCTTGCGCTGTATACGAAGCACCGTCGACGCCCAGATTCCAGTCAGTGCCGACATGGCGCTTGACTGACCGGACGGTGCGGTCAGGGTTGGTGATTGCTTGGCGTTTGGCGACTTTGCCGACGAGTACCTCGCCGTCTCGGGCGAACGCAACAACCGATGGTGTGGTGCGCATGCCTTCTGCATTGGCGATGACCTCGGGTGCTCCACCAACGATGGTGGCTACAACCGAATTCGTGGTTCCGAGGTCGATTCCTACTGCCTTACTCATGGGTTCTCCTAGTTATGAGGGTGTATGCGCTCTTTAACCGTGTACTGAAAGTCTCTATTCCCTACGTCAGCAGAAAACTTGAGTGGATTACCATCAAGTTTGATCGAATCAGATACAGGCGTATCTGGCATCACGTTCATTGGGTCTGTGCCTTCACCGTTCACCGTCCATGGGTCGTTATCGTCACCGGAGTGACTGACGTGAACGACCCGGGGCTGTGGGAGAAACACGCGGATTGGTGGCAGGACGAGTTCACCGACGGTGTCGACGCAGAGTACGAGGAGCAGATCATCCCGCTCGCACTTGACCTGCTAGCCGGCCGTGATCGGATTCTCGACGTTGGTACGGGCGAGGGGCAGATAGCTCGCAAGCTGCTGGCAGCGGACGCAGACCAAGTCGTTGGCATCGATCCCACCTCGAGCCAGATCATTGAGGCCATCAAACGTGGGGGAGGACCTGCCTATCTGCGGTCCGACGCTGACGCGTTGCCGTTTGCCGATGACACTTTCGATGGTGCCCTGGCCTGTCTGGTGTACGAACACATCGAAGCAATGGAAACAGCGCTTGCCGAGTCGGCTCGGGTTCTTCGCCCCGGAGGACGATTCGTGCTGATGCTGAATCATCCACTGCTGCAGACGCCTGGCAGCGGCTGGATCGACGACCAGTGGCTTGATCCACCTGAGCGGTATTGGCGGATCGGGCCGTACCTCCAAGAAGCCTCGACCGTCGAAGAGGTCCAGAAAGACGTGTACATCCCGTTTGTGCACCGCCCGCTGAGTCGGTACCTCAATGCCATGGTCGACGCCGGCTTCGGCTTCAAACGAATGATCGAACCATCGCCGCCCGAGGGTTTCTTGGAACGGGCTGCGACCTACCGCGAGGCCGCTGCGATCCCGCGGCTGTTGGTGCTGGTCGCTGACAAGTTGTAACCGGCGCGCAACCCAGCTCCGGCCATGATCGCCTAGTCTTTGGTAGTGGAGTTCGCTGTAGTAACGGGGCATTCGGGCGCGGGGCGGTCACAAGCCGCCAACTTCCTCGAAGACCTCGGTTGGTTCGTGATCGACAACCTTCCCGCGGCACTGCTGCCGAAGGTATCTGAGCTCGCCGGAGTGGGCGGCACTCGCTACGATCGAGTGGCCCTGGTTTCGGGCAGCGGCGAAGAAGCCGAAGAGATCAGCGCTGCAATTCGAGCCTTGCGCCAAGCCGATCAAACGCGAGTGCGAGTCATCTTTCTGCAAGCCAGCACGCCGGTACTCGTGCGACGATATGAAAGCACGAAACGCCCGCATCCGTGGGATCCCAGCCTGCCGATGGTCGAGGCAATCGAGGCCGAACGAGATGCCCTTGAGGTCATCAAGGCTGAAGCTGACATGGTGATCGACACCAGCAACACCAGCGTGCACCAACTGCGCGACCGTATCGAAAGCGAATTCGCCACTGAATCCGACGTCACCGCTATGAGCGTGCGCGTGGTGAGTTTTGGCTACAAATATGGCCTGCCACTCGACGTCGATGTTGTCATGGACTGCCGCTTCCTACCGAACCCGCACTGGGTGGATGAACTTCGTCCGCTGACCGGTCGAGACCCTGAGGTAGGTGCCTATATCGAGTCTCAGACGATCACCCCAGAGTTCCTTGAACGGCTGTACGCGTTGCTTGATCTACTCATGCCCGCCTACGAGCGCGAAGGCAAGAGTTACCTTTCGATCGGTATCGGCTGCACCGGCGGACAACACCGAAGCGTGTGGGTTAGCGGACAGCTTCGAGGGCACCTCGAAGAGCAGGGCTACCATCCACGGGTGTCGCATCGCGACGTGGATCGCAACGCCTGATCCAGTCACATTCCAACCCAAGGAGACCCGGTGACGCTCAGAGTAGGAATCAACGGATTCGGCCGTATCGGCCGTAATGTCTTACGAGCTGCCAAGCAATATGGCGCAGATATCGACTTCGTTGCCGTCAACGACTTGGGCGATCCTGAGACGATGGCATACCTGCTGAAACACGACACCGTGTTCGGGCCAGCGCAGTTCGATGTCACGATCGGCGACGGCGATATCACCGTCGACGGTGACAAAATGGAGTTCCTGAGCATCCGCAATCCAGCGGAACTGCCGTGGCGCGAGCTTGGCGCCGACATCGTGATCGAATCAACCGGCATCTTCAAGACCCGTGCCCAAGCCGCTCTTCATCTCGAGGCTGGTGCCAAGAAGGTCGTGATCTCGTCACCCAGCCCAGATGCCGATGCCATGGTTGTTCTTGGTGTGAACGACAGCGAACTCAGTCGCGACCACGTGATCGTCAGCAACGCGTCGTGCACAACAAACTGCTTCGGTCCCATGGTCAAGGTGCTCGACGATGCCTTCGGTGTCGATCAGGGCATGATCACCACGATTCATGCCTACACCGGCACCCAGAACTTGATCGATGCACCGCACAAGGACTTGCGCCGTGCGCGCGCTGCTGCAGAAAACCTCATTCCCACTTCAACCGGAGCAGCCAAGGCAACCGGCAAGGTACTGCCGCATCTGCTGGGCAAACTCGACGGCATGGCAGTGCGCGTGCCGTTGGCCGCTGGATCAGCTGCCGACTTTGTTGGCATGTTGAAGACCGAAGCATCGATCGATGAGATTAACGAAGCCTTCCGCATGGCTGCCTCTGGTCCCATGGCTGGAATCCTTGCGTTTAGCGACGAACCACTGGTGTCGTCTGACATCGTGGGCCGCCCCGAGTCCTGCATCTATGACTCGGGCTTGACGATGGCCATGGGCAAGATGGTCAAGATGATCGGCTGGTACGACAACGAGTGGGGTTACTCGAACCGTATGGTTGAGCTGGCCCTGAAGATGGGCGCAGCATGACGGCATCTGTTCCTCGGCTGGAAGACCTGGGTGATGTCGAAGGCAAACGGGTCCTGGTTCGTGTCGATTTCAACGTCCCGATGCGTGCTGGCGAGATCACCGACGACCTACGCATAAAGGCCGCGTTGCCCACACTGCGTTGGCTGAAGAAACGTGGCGCCACCGTGGTTGCCTGCAGTCATCTCGGACGTCCCGACGGCGAGGTTGTTGCATCGTTGTCGATGGACCCAGTCCGGGCACGTCTCAACGAATTGCTTCCTGATATCGAGCTGCTTGAGAACCTACGTTTTAACGCCGGAGAAAAGGCCAATGATCCAGCGTTTGTGCGCGAGTTGATCCAAGGCATCGATCTGTATGTGAACGATGCCTTTGGGGCCTCACACCGGAGCCATGCCTCGATTGTTGGACCTCCGCAGCACGTTCCTTCAGCAGCTGGCCGTCTTCTCGAAAAAGAAGTCGAGATCTTGGGCGGACTGCGCACCAACGCCAAGCGCCCGTTTGTTGCGGTACTCGGCGGATCCAAGGTGAGCGACAAGCTGGGCGTTATCGAAGCGCTGCTGAAAAAGGTCGACCAGCTCGTTGTCGGTGGCGGTATGTGTTTCACGTTCCTGGCTGCCCAAGGGCATCATGTCGGAGCCTCGTTGCTCGAAGAAGACATGATCGAGACCTGCGCGGCGCTTCTTGAACAAGCACAAGGTCGCATTGTTGTGCCCCACGACCTGACCGCTCTGAGTCCTGGCGGCAAGATCATGGGACCTGGGGGAGAGGTGCGGCAGGCAGGCGTGAACCTTCCCGATGGCTGGATGGGCCTCGACATTG
Source organism: Acidimicrobiaceae bacterium (assembly GCA_003485885.1). Taxonomy (GTDB): domain Bacteria; phylum Actinomycetota; class Acidimicrobiia; order Acidimicrobiales; family UBA10347; genus UBA10347. The sequence continues at coordinate 1,117 of DNHM01000043.1, read as the reverse complement.
GCCCCGGTACCGCAGCCGAGTTCACTGACATCATCCTCGAGGCACGCACGGTCTTCTGGAACGGCCCGATGGGCGTGTTCGAGGATCCTCGCTTTGTTGCTGGCACCAAGACCGTGGCCCAGGCGCTGGTCGATAGTCGGGCCTTCACCGTCGTGGGCGGCGGCGACAGCGCAGCTGCTATCGCCCAGTTCGGTATGAGCCGAGAGATTGATCACATCTCAACCGGTGGCGGAGCGTCACTGGAATTACTCGAAAACGGCGACCTGCCGGGGCTCGAAGCCCTCCGCAACGCTGCGAACCCGGAGAACTAACCCATGGCACGTATGCCGATCATCAGCGGTAACTGGAAGATGAACCTCAACCATTTTGAGGCGATTCAGCTGGTGCAGAAGATGAACTATCTGATCGACAACGACGACTACGAAAACGTCGAGATCACGATTCACCCATCGTTCACTAACATCCGCTCGATCCAGACATTGCTCGATGCCGACGGCATCGCCATCAATCTGGGTGCACAGAATTGCCATTGGGACGACAGCGGCGCATGGACCGGCGAAGTCTCGGCCGCGATGTTGGGCAAACT
>DNHM01000043.1:0-410 GCA_003485885.1 Acidimicrobiaceae bacterium | reverse complement strand
GCCGATCCTGGCCTTCGGCGAGACACAAGAAGAACGGGATCAAGAACAGACCGAAGCCAAGATCGTTCGCCAACTCGAGTCTGGTCTCACTGGTGTTGGCGGCCCCAAGGTCGCCGAAATGGTGTTGGCGTATGAGCCGATCTGGGCAATTGGAACTGGTCTCACTGCCACGCCAGCCGATGCGCAAGACGTGTGCAAACTGGTGCGAGACACTGTGCAGCGGCTCAAAGGTAAAGAAGCCGCCAAGGCCGTACGTATCCAATATGGGGGTTCGGTTAAACCGACCACGATTTTTGAGCTGATGCGTCAGCCCGATATCGACGGTGCCCTTGTAGGTGGCGCAAGTCTCAATGCCGAAGACTTCGCCCGCATCTGCCAATACCGCTTACAGGGTTGATAGCGTCTCTCCC
>DNHM01000075.1:1546-5995 GCA_003485885.1 Acidimicrobiaceae bacterium | reverse complement strand
GGTGCAGGAGAAGCAGGAGGTGCTGGCTGAGTGGGCTGAGTGGGCTGAGTTGGTGGCCGGTTCGCCCCGCGGCGGCGAATGAGCAGCCATGTCGGAATGCCCAGGACCAGGGCCACTACGGCAAACGGTGCAACAGCGACGAGGACCAGGGCGATCACGAGCGCAGCGGTCACCAGCGCGTTCCAACTGTCGCTGAGCACCTCACCGAAGGATGGGTAACCGTCGTCGACCTCGAGGACGTCGAAGCGCATGGTGGCAGCAGTGGCCCGAATCTCGTCTTCGATCTCGTTGCCGTCGGCGTCGAGTCCGGTGGCGGCGACCGATGTCCGGACTCGAACTGGTTCCGCTAACTCAAGCTCCTGAGCAAGCAACACTGATTGTCCGGGATCGATCTGGTTGGTCGAACCGTCAACCACCACCAGTGAGCCGATCGAAGCGCCGAGCGCGGGATCGTCGAATTTCAGATTAACCAGTGATGTGTCTCCGGTGTTGGTGAGCCGGTAACAGATGGTCACGGGATCACCTGCTTCGAAGAAACGAACAGTTCCGGTATCGAAGCAGCTAAAACCGCCATCGTGGCCACCGTAGGACATTGCGTCGATGGCGATTCCTGGGCGGTTGAGCAGCTCAGTGACGATCACCGTGATCGTTGCAAGATCGACCCGATTTCGAACGACGCGTAGTTGGCCTCGAAGCTGTTCAAGCGTGGTCTCTCGTTGCAGCAGCTGGTTCTCAAGGGTGGCAATCGTTTCGAGTTCTGCTGCATCGTCGAGCAAGTTGCGCAGCCTTACAACGCTGGCTTCGGCGGTATTGATCCGACTCTCAAGATCGACGACGACCGCGCTGACATCTTCGGCAGAAATCGACTGAGAACGAACCTCGCCAATCGAACCGAGGTCGTTGAGAGCTGCTTGGAACTGGTCGGGTAGGACCTTGAAGGTCAACACGCTGGATCCAGCAGCCCCACCACGAGTCTCTTGTGAGAACAAAAATCCGCCCCGCGCTTCGACGGACTGGATCGCCTCGCGTGTAGCGACGGATACATCGGTAGACCCGATCTCCAACGTTGCGGTAAAGATGATGTCCCGGCCCAGGTCGAGGAGCTGCGCTGTGGCTTCGGATCCAGCAGACCCGGTGGTTGTCACACCCGACGACGTGCGATCGTCGGAGTCGGATGCTGGTTCTCCTTCTACTGCTTCTCCCTCTGTTGCATCGACTGAATCGCCCTCGAAGCTGCGTGGTTCTTCGGCAGTATCGAAAGCCATGCCGGCTGACTCAAACGATTCGCTTGTGGTATCGCTGGATTCGGCGCCGCCGCAGGCGGCCGCGATCAGACTCACGAGCATGAGTAACGCTGCAAGACCGGCTGGCTTGATGTGCGTGGGGCGGCACGAATGATCGGTCATTGGGGAATCTTCCTGCGGTGGGCTTCAGTGGTTACGACGACCGCACGAAGCCATTAGTTCCCAACACTCGCATATTTTTTGCCGTCAGATGTCGAGTTCACCAATGACGTCGTCGCCGATCAGCTTGTCGATCTCGTCGGCTGACAATCCGGCGTCCGTCAGGATCGCTCGGGTGTGCTCACCAATCTTGGGGTGTGGACCCTGCGGTCCGACATCAGCGGTGCGGAACTTGAGTGGGTTCGCCACGGTTGTGTAGTCGCCGATGTCGGGACTGGTAATCGTGGGGAACATTCCCAGGGCCAGTGCCTGGGGGTCGACGACAACTTCGTGCAGGGCAAGGACCGGTCCCCAAATCAACCCGGCTTCGTCGAACACCGGACCCCACTCGTCTCGTGAGCGAGCGGACAAGGCCTCATCAATAATGTCGACGAGCGCTGGCATGTTCTTGAACCGGCTGCGGAGGTCGGCAAACCGTTCGTCGTCGAGTGCCTGCTCGCACCCAATAGTGCGGGCGAAATGGGGCCACATGGCATCGTTGGGCATATTGAAGACAACCCACTTACCGTCGCCGCAGGGATACCTGTTGGCGGTAGCAATGATCTGGTGGTGTCGGTCGCGCTGCCGCAGCGGTGCCTTGTCCATAGCGGTCACGGCGTAGTCCGTCGCCTGGGTCCACACCGCAGTCTCGTACAACGATGATTCGACGACCTGGCCTTCGCCGCTGCGTTCAGCAAGCCGCAGCGCCGAAACGATCGCTCCATACAACGCCAAACCCGATGTGTGGTCACCTTGTGCTGGACGAGCCATCGGGACGTCGCCGTCGGTGCCTTCGCGCATGGCGTCGTAGAGTCCGGAACGAGCGAAAAACGCGGTGACGTCGTAACCAGGCCGCCATGCATCAGGGCCGGTCGTGCCGTATCCCGTAAAGGTGGCGTGAACGAGTCGTGGGTTCAGGCCAAGCAGTGTCTTGGGGTCCATCCCGAAGCGCTCTTGGCGTTCCGTCAACAGATTGCAGAGGAACACATCGGCGTCGGCCACCAGCCGATGGAGTAGCGCCGCTCCTTGTTCGTTACTGATATCGATAGCGACCGACTTCTTGCCGCGGTTGTCGACATCGAACTGGAAGTCATACGACTTGAGTTCGTCGGGCAACTTCGGCGGCCGCATCATGTCACGCATTGGGTCACCCGTGAGTGGCTCGACCTTGATGACGTTGGCGCCCATGTCAGCCAGGATCGCGCCACACGATGGTGCAGCCATCCAGTTGTCGACTTCGATGACTGTGATGTCGTCGAGGGGTTTCATGCGAGCTTGTCGGCTGGGTAGTCAGGGAAGCTGTCCTTGAAGACCCCAGAGTGGAGCAGCATCGTTGCTGCGTGGCGTCCGGATGACTTCTCGGTGAGGGTGCTGCGAGTCCAGTAGGACTCCACCCGGCGGCTTGCGGAGAGACCCACAACCTCGCGTTCGACGATGTACGTTTCGTCGACGAACACGGGTGTTCCTTCTAGTCGCACCTCGAGGTCCAAGAACAGGCCGAGTGATGGCTGGCGGATCGGCCATCGTTCACCAACCTTGTTGGCCAGCACGCTCAACATTTCCAAAGGCACGATTGGTCGCCCCCATGGATTGTCCTTCGTGTCGTACCACGGGCTGCGTTCGGTGATGCCTTCGAGTTTGCGCTGTAGGGAGAACGGATACAGAGCCCCATTGCTTGTTGCCAGGTCCATTGATGTCTGGAGTGGGGCGGAACTGACCATGCCTTCAGAAAGTTGGTCGACGATGAACAACTCTCCGGGGTCTCGGCGGTTGGCCAGTCGTTCTTCGAGTGCTGTCGTGGGGTGGGGAGCGATAGACAACGTTCCGGTGAGCACGGTTGCGTCGTCGTCGCGCACGGCCGTGATCGACGCCGATGTGGGGCCTGTCGTGGTCGCGTGGGCTCGCACCTGTTGTCCTTCGACAACCATGGTCGAAAAATGGCTACTGATGCAGCCGGATTCGAACCAGTGTTGTCCCCACAGCTCGAACCCAATCGGGTCGAACTGCGAGAAGTGGGTAGGACCCTCGATGGGGGCGCCGCTCAGGCCCAATGACCCGGCGGTTGCCTCGTCGTGCACGCTGAGATGGTCGTCGTAACTCTGGTCGGCCAACATCTGGACCGGCGAGCGGGATGGTCCGACGAGAGAGTCGCCGTCGCGAGTGAGAGGCGTGGTAAACGTCATACGTGAGTTTTACTGGGTAACGAGAGCGGTCGTGTAAACCAAGAGCTATGGATTCAGTGCGTACTCGCAACATGGTCATCGACGCAGCGACTGTGGCCGCTGCTCTCGTCACGTCAGCTCCGGTCCGCAACAGATGGGACGATCCGAGCTCACTCGCTGGAATGACAGTAGGAGCGCTGGCTGCTCACCTGGTGCGAGCGACTGGCGCAACGCTGGCCTATCTCGACCGAACCGACGTGAACACAGAACCCGAAGGTGAGCTGTTAACCCCGGTGTCGTACTTCCATGCTGCGGTCGACTCGCCCATTCACGACCGCATCAAGGAAGTGTCTGCCGACGAAGCCACTGCCGGACCGGATCAGGTCGGATCGAAGGCAGGTGAAGTTGCCGCGTTGCTGGCGGAACGTTTGCCAGCAGAACCTGAAGACCGGCTCGTTGGAGCACTCGGGAACCGCATGCTGACACTCGACGATTTCTGTCGTACCCGAATGATCGAGATCGGGATGCACATCGATGACCTCGCGCACAGCGTGGACATGCCCACTCCCGAGCTACATCCTGATGTCACTGCAGAAATCATCGACATTGTCATGGGAATCGCTCGAGCCCAACACGGTGACTGGCCAATCATCCATGCCCTTGCCCGCTCTGAACGGTCGTCGGACGAGCCGTTTCCCGTTTTCTAGCAGTAGACGAGGCCGTTGCTGCTGATGCGGCCCCTGCGGTGTTGCTTCGCGTCGTGCATGGGGACAGCGGCTGCGAATTTGAGCGTCTGGGCGGGGTGAGATCCACCGATGCTGTCAGCCGCCGAGCGCTTTCACGGC
>DNHM01000075.1:0-1539 GCA_003485885.1 Acidimicrobiaceae bacterium | reverse complement strand
GCGAGTGTGTCTGCGTCGGCAGCCGCCTTGTCTTCTCGATAGCGCTTGACCCGAGCGAATCGTAGGGCGACCGAACCGGGGTACCTGCGAGATCTTTGGATGCCGTCCACCGCGATTTCTACGACCTGCTCAGGTCGTAGATGCACAACATGGCCGTCGCGATGGGTCTCGAGTTCCAAGAAACGTTTGGTCTGCCATCGCAACATGTCGTCGGTCATGCCTTTGAACGTCTTTCCGAGCATGACGAAAGCCCCGTGTTGGTTCGGGTCTCGGGCCCCCACATGGATATTCGACAACCACCCCTTTCGGCGGCCCGAACCCCATTCGGCCGCGAGCACGACCAGGTCGAGCGTATGGACAGGTTTGACCTTGAGCCATCCAGCTCCTCGGCGCCCGGCCTCGTAGGTGGTGTCGAGGGCCTTGGCCATGACACCTTCGTAACCGGCAGCAATCGCTTGATCGAAGAACAGTTGGCCAGCGGCGGCGTCTTCTGTGACGAGTCGAGGGATCAGTAACTCGGGTGTGAGTGCTGATTGCAGTGCTACCCAGCGTTGTGTGCTGTCCTGATCAATGAGATCCTGCCCGTTCAGATGTAGACAGTCGAAGAACACAACAGAGAGGGCGCCGTCACCACCCGTTGAGAGACGGCTCATGGTTTCCTGGAATGCGACAGGTCGTTGATCGGAGTGGATGGCGACGGCCTCGCCGTCCAAGATGACTGAGTCGACGTCGAGCTCCTTCACCAATCGCACAATTTCGGGCACTGAGCTGGTGATGTCGCGAAGGTTGCGGGTGAACACGCGTACCTCGTCGCCGCTGCGGTGGACCTGCACCCGGGCGCCATCAACCTTCCACTCGATCGCTGCCTCACCGATCTTGTCAATCGCTGCGGTAACGCTTTCGGCCGTTTGGGCCAGCATTGGTTGCAGCGGAGTGAAAAGTTCGAGCCCGAACTCGCCGAGCGCCTCGGCCCCGCCAGCGAGTGCATGGCGGGCGATGAGCGCAAGGTCACCAGTGACCATCGCTGCCCGGCGCACCAAGGGAGCGTTGACATCAGCGGCCGCAGCGACTGCATCCATCATGATTCCTTCGAGTGCCCCTTGGCGCAGGCTCCCGACGAGGAGTCGTCGCAAGAAGTCCTGCTCGTCGACCGTGGCTTCAGCGAGCATGTCATGCAGCAGTTGTGCTTTGGCCTTCTTGGAACCTGGCCCAGTTGCGTCCTTGATCTGCGACAACGTGGAGCCGACATCAGCAAGGGTCAACGAGGACTGTGTTGCTGCGGGGGCGTCGACTGCGCCGACCACTGCGAAGCCAAGTCCAATACGTCCTTGGGGGAGCTCGCCAGACAAATACGAGACGATGGCGGGCAGATCGCCCAGTGGAGCACTGGAAAGAAGCGCCTGTACGGCGTCGACTTTCTTCAGGCGCGAACGGGTTCCTCGGACTTGCTGCCATGTTGAGACGAGCGGTTCGATCTGCACAGTGTGCAGGGTAGTGATTGCCGTCAGTCGATGTTCCTGGGCTCCAGCGACCTGGGCT
>DNHM01000353.1 GCA_003485885.1 Acidimicrobiaceae bacterium | reverse complement strand
CGTTCGAAGCCCAGCTGCGAGCAATGGGTGCCGACTCGACTTATCTGGTTGACACCTTCGACGTCGAGCAAGGCATTCGTAACGCAGTCGAGGTAGTTGGTCCCGCGATCGGCGGTGTGCGGATCGACTCAGGTGATCTTCTCGACGATTCTCGCCGGGCCCGTGCATTGCTCGATGATCTTGGTGCCTCGAACTGCAGGATTGTGGTTTCGAGCGACCTCGACGAGTACCGCGTGACCGAACTCGAAGCTGCCGATGCGCCGATCGATGCCTACCTCGTTGGTACCCAACTGGTGACCGGTTCTGGGTACCCAACGGCGTCCATGGTCTACAAGCTGGTGTCGATCGCCGACTCCGACGACCCAATGCAGAAGATGCGTGCGGTGGGCAAATTGTCACCAGGTAAACGCACGATTGGTGGCCGCAAGAACGTGCATCGAACGCTTGATGCCGATGGGTACTGGGATGCCGAAGTGCTCTCGGTGTTACCTGTCGACCTCAGCGAAACGGCACACCGACCCCAGGTGCCACTCATTCGGTCAGGCCAGGTCGAAGCCTCGTTCGAGTTGCAGCATGCTCGCGACCGTTGCCTTGATCGTCGCAATCGTTTACGTCCTGAGTTCCGTCAGATCAACCCAGACAACACCGCAGCGGTTCCGACCACCTGGGTCGGTATCGAGCTCGACGAAGAGATGTCGCTGTCATGAGCTGTGCGCTTCTCATCATCGATGTGCAGAACGACTTTTGCGAAGGCGGCTCACTCGCCGTCGATGGTGGGGCAGCGGTTGCCGCATCGATCACCGAGTTGTTGGCCGATCCAGCCAATGCCAGCCGTTGGACAAGCACGATCCTCACCCGCGATTGGCATGTCGATCCCGGCAACCACTGGGTGCTGCCGGGCGAGGAACCCAACTTCGTGGATACCTGGCCGGTGCATTGTCAGGCCGAGACCACCGGAGCGGCATTTCATCCGAGTCTTCAGGCCAACCCTGACGAGATCTTTAGCAAGGGCCTCCATGGTGCCTGCTACAGCGGGTTTGAAGGACAAGCCGATTCAGATCACGCATCGCTGCATGATTGGCTTGAGACACGTGGTGTACACCAGGTCGAAATTGTCGGACTTGCGACCGATCATTGCGTGCGAGCCACCGCGCTCGATGCGGTAGCGGCGGGCTTCACTGCCACGGTGCTGCTTGAGTACTGCGCCGGGGTAGCCACTGATACAACCGCAGCGGCGCTCACCGCAATGGCGAACGCTGGTGTGGTTCTCGTGAGATGACACCCGTCGTTTCCAGATGTAGGAACGCGAGAAGGAATCGCGGCCAGCAGGGTTAGACCACTGGGTGAAAGTTCGCCAAGACGTCGTTGCCAGACATGATCGACGGCATCAGGCCAAGCTGAGCAGGTACGAGCTGTTCGATGAAGAAGCTGGCAGTCACGATCTTCTGTGACAGGAACTCGGCCCGGTCACCGGTGGCACCATCAGTCAGTTCGGCGTGAGCGACTGCTGCACCCTTTGCCATCAGGCCACCCGCCACGACGGTCGAAAGTAGGCGCAAGTACGGCGTCGCGCCAGCCAGAGCTGCATCGCCCCGGTTGGTTAAGAGCCATGCGCTGGACTCACGGCACGCAGACACACCATCGACCAATGGTTTGGTCAGCGACGCAAGATCACCGCCAAGGGCTTCGGCGTAGGCCTGTGTCTGGTCCAGCAATTCGCCGACGGCAGCACCATCGCGGATTGGGAGTTTGCGGCCGATCAGGTCAATGGCCTGGATGCCGTTTGTGCCTTCGTAAATCGCACCGATGCGGATGTCGCGGTAGTGCTGCGCAGCGCCGGTTTCTTCGACGAAACCCATACCGCCGTGTACCTGCACACCGAGAGACGTGAGTTCGTTGCCCAGGTCGGTGCACCACGCTTTAGAAAGCGGCGTGAGTACCTCGGCCAGTTCCTGACCCGCAGCCCGTGCTTCGGCGTCGGCGGCGTGATGCGCGTCGTCCATGGCTTTGGCGTTCAGATAACAGAGTGCACGCATGGCCTCGATGTAGGCCTTCATAGTGATCAGCATGCGGCGAACATCAGGATGCTCAACGATTGGCGCGGCCTCGCCCTTGGCGAGACCGGGACGGCCACCTTGGGTGCGGTCGAACGAATACTGCACGGCCAGTTGATAGGCCCGTTCGGCAACGGCAAGACCTTCGAGACCGACCGACAACCGAGCGCTGTTCATCATCGTGAACATGGAGCGCATGCCCGTCTGTTCTTCGCCAATCAGATAGCCGGTGGCGCCTTCGAAGGCCATCACTGCGGTTGGGCTGCAGTGGATGCCGAGTTTGTGTTCGAGCGAAACACATTCGAGCGAGTTCGCCTCGCCCGGTGTGCCGTCGTCGTTCAGCAGAAATTTCGGCACGATAAAGACCGAGATGCCCTTGGTGCCAGGGGGAGCGTCGGCGGTGCGAGCGAGCACCAGATGCACGATGTTCTCGGCGACGTCGTGGTCACCCCATGTGATGAAGATCTTTTGTCCGGTGATGGCGTAGCTGCCGTCGTCATTGCGGACTGCCTTGGCCGTGAGCGCACCAACGTCGCTACCGGCTTGAGGCTCGGTCAGGTTCATGGTGCCGGTCCACTCGCCGCTGACCATCTTGGGCACCCAGGTGAGCTTCTGTTCCTCGCTGGCGTGCTCAGCGAGAAGATGGACGGCGCCCTGGGTCAGCAGAGGGCAGAGCGAGAACCCCATATTTGCCGACGTGAGCATTTCCTGCACCGCGAGCCCGATAACGATCGGGAACCCACCGCCGCCGTACTCGGGATCGAAGGCGATTGCACCCCAGCCTGCTTCGACCAGTTTCTGATACGCCTCGGCAATGCCATCGGGTGTGGTGACGGTGCCATCGGGATTTCGTTGGCTTCCCTGAATGTCGCCGGTGCGGTTCGTGGGGGCAACGACCTCGCTGAAGAACCGTCCAGCCTCGTCAAGCAGGCCGGCCATGTCGGCGGGGTCAACATGGCCGAACGCGTCATGTGCCTGCAGCTGGCCAACGTTGACGATGTGCTGGAGTACAAAGTCCATGTCTTGGACGGGCGCAGAATAATTACTCATAGTCTGAGGCTAACTAATCAACGGGATTATTGGTAGGCCCAGCGAGCCTCTAACGGCAGTAGCACCACAAATCTTGTCGGTTCTACCAGCCAGTGGTGCCGGTTTCGCCCTTGAACGGTCCAACGATTTCGTTGGTGATCCAACCGCCATAGAAGCCACCTGCCTGGGCGCGCACGAGTTCGCCATCAACCCGGCATTCAACCGCATCGGGGTAGAACGAGACGTAGCCCGCACATGCTGCAAAATCAGCGTAGGGCGACGGGTATCGCCAGCCGATCGGCGTATCAGCAGGGGAGAGGGCAACGTATTCCGCTTGGCCCTTCCACTCGCAGTGGGAACTTCCAGGTATCGCTACTAACACCCCCTCGGTGAGTGACGTGGGCGGCACATAAAAGGATGGCGGATGTGAGGTCTCAAGGACACGAATTGCCTGGGTCGTTGTCGCAATCACAATGTCGCCACTGCGCACCTCGACGATGCGGGTGTCAGCAACGACGGCAGGAGGGCGTGGATAGTCCCACACCGACTCCTGACCCGGCTCTGGCACAACTGCGAAGTCAGGACGGCTGCGGCCCGTGTTCTGCCATTGTTCGCGGGCGTTCTGTAGCCATCCGGGCACAGCCGGGTGGTTGGGTGAGTTCATGGTGTCCTTTGCTGCGTCGGCCCAAACTACTGGTGGGAAATCATTGCACAAATGCCCGACCGGCTCACCAAGGGGGAGAGGTGGTCAGGTCGGGCACTTGGTACTGCCATCTGCCAGAGGGGGTACGGCAAATGAGGTCGGTGTGGACCGTCTACGTGGCGGGTTGTGCCTACGCGGCTGTTAGGCGTCGGACTGCGGCGCTGGCGACGCGCTTCTCGAGCCGAGGGCAACGAGCCATCAGCGATGCAAATTCCCGAGGGGAGAGTGCGTACACGCTGGCGTCGGTGTCGGCTACCACGGTGGCGGTCCGGCGTTCGCCCGTCAGCAGTGCGATCTCACCGATAAGTTCACCAGCCTTGATGGTGGCGATCTTCTCACCATCACGCATAACCGAGGCGGTGCCATCGACCAAGACGAGGGCCTGTCGGCCGAGTGTGCCCTCGGTGGTGAAGGTGGTGCCTGCCGCGACATCGACAGGTGTACCGAAGCGGCTCAACTGCACGAGTTCGTGCTGGTTGAAGTTCGCTGCGAGTGCATCTGTGACTCGTTTTGGCATGAAATCTTGAGGGGTGTCTTTCGTCCAGAACATGGGGATCTTTCATAGGCGAGCCTTGCCACGATACGGCTGAAATACTTCGTTCTTTAATGAATGTGACACCGGTTACGGTGGCCTATGTCACGGCCCCACTTGGGAATAGTTCGGACGTTTGCCAGCGTCCGATGTACTGTGCACCCGTGTCCCCGGGCGTGTACGTAGCAGTGTTTGTGGTCATGGCTGCGGCGAGCACATTGCAGTCCTCCGTCGGTATGGGACAAGGGTTGTTGTCAGCGCCATTGCTGCGGCTGCTCGAACCGGATTTGTTACCCGGTCCGGTGGTGCTTGCCGGCTTCTTGACCGGTGTGGTGCTGGCCCTTCGCAACAGCCGACCCTCTGATGCGCTCGAAGTCATTCCGGCGCTCTTTGGCCGCTTTGTCGGTGCGGCCTTGGCGGTTGCCTTGCTGGCAGCGCTCTCCGACCGAGGGCTGACCATCACCATTGGCGTCATTGTCTTGGTGCTTGTCGCGCTCCGGCTTGCCGGATTGCGGATACCGCGTTCTCGGGCATCGCTTGCGGGAGCAGGCCTGGTTTCGGGCATCAGCGGCACAATCGCGTCCCTCGGGGGCGCGCCCATGGGACTTCTGTACGAACAACACGCCCGGGCTCGCGACTTTCGCGGCCCAATGGGAGCGTTTCAGGCAATTGGCGGCGTGATGAGCCTGTTCCTGCTCACCGTTGCCGGTCAGATGGATGCCGACGCTTGGTTGTTAGGGCTCACCCTGGTGCCTCCGCTCATGGTGGGCTGGGTGCTGGCTCGGTGGGTAACGCCAATCGTCGACAGAGGCCTGCTTGGTCCAATTGTCCTGATCGTGTCGTCGGCATCCGCAATGGTCCTCCTCATCAGCGAGTTGTTCTCGTAGAACGAGTACAACAAGCACGAGTTTGAGGCACGGGCCTTGGCATCGAATTCGTGAGTGGGGCCACCGTGCGTAACTTCGATCCAGCCGGGAGTGCGCATCGCTACGTGCACGAGGCGTTGCCTTAGCCGGCTATTCACGTGAGGTCGATGGCCGCTGTTATGACCGCTGCGAAAGACCTGCGTATGTTGTGGCAGCTAGCTCGATGGATCGGGTCGCTAGTCGCCGAGTGCGTCTTGCAGGAAGGCGACTTGCAGCTTGAGCAGGTTCTCGGCGACTGACTCTTGCGGCGTCATATGGCTGACGCCGGATAGCGGCAGCACCTGGTGAGGTCGTCCTGCTTCGAGTAAAGCCTGGGAGAGCTTAAACGTGTGGGCTGAAACGACATTGTCGTCGGCGAGTCCATGGATAAGCATGAGCGGCCGTTCGAGAAGTGGTGCGAGCGGCGTGAGGTCGGTACGTGCGTAGGCACCGGCGTCGGTATCGGGATGCCCGAGGTATCTCTCGGTGTAGTGGGTGTCATAGAGACGCCAGTCGGTCACGGGGGCACCCGCCACGGCAGCGTGGAAAACGTCGGGCCGCTTCAACACCGCAAGCGCAGCCAGGTAGCCGCCAAAGGACCAACCACGGATCCCAACCCGGGTGAGATCCATGAGGCCGTCGTGCTGCCTGGCCAGGGCATGAAGAGCTTCGACCTGATCGTCGAGAACCGGGTCAGCCATATTGCCCAGGACTTCTTGTTCGAACTTGGGGCCACGAGCTGGCGTGCCAGAACCATCGGTCACGATGACGACAAACCCTTGGTCGGCAAACCATTGGCTGGCCGAGAATGCTGACCGCGCTTTTTGTACCCGAAGCGCGTGGGGGCCGCCGTAGGGATCGAGGAGCACCGGAAGTAAGCCGCCGTCGTGGTTGGCAGGCGTGATGACTGCGGAGTTGAGCGCACGAGGGGTGCTGATATGGAAATTGACATCGAACTCGAGGTCGGGCCGTTCGGCGAATGATTCGATCTCGAACGTGGCGCCATCGGCGTGCACGGTGGTGACGCTAGAGGTATCGAGCATCGTCGAGGATGTGACGACCTTCGTGTCGCCGCCAGCCACGCAGCGGTGAATACCAGCGGTCGTCGTGAGCGCTTTGGTCTCGCTGCCATCGAGAGCGATTTCGAAGACATGCAGTTCGGTCGCATCGTCGGTCGCTCCAACAATGGCGTGGGTGGCCGACACCGACACGATTGACCGGAGCTGGATGCCGGCGGGGGAGACGGGTTCGCCATCGACAGAGAGGCGACGGGTGTCTGTCTCGTGGTCGTCTGCAACCGTGAGCAGGCGGTCGCCGAAGCGGCGAGGTGCGCCGGTCACAAGTTCGGACCAGCCAGGGTCGACGTCACGATGAAGTTCCGTGACGTCGCCGGAGCGGTCGTCGACGGCCACAATGGCGGTCGTCTTCTGGTCCCGCGGCTGCACCGTGAGCCAGATGCCATTGCGGCTGGTCCAGTCGGCCCGAGCCAGGTATTCGAATTCGCTCCCGCTCCAATCAACTGGTGTCTGGCTCCCGTCGAGTCTGATGATGAAAAGGTCGACCGTTGC
>DNHM01000245.1 GCA_003485885.1 Acidimicrobiaceae bacterium | reverse complement strand
GAATGCGGCAACCTCGTCGGCCTGCAGCGGTGCGTTGGCATCGAGGTTGAGCACGCTGATCCGGCGCTGGAACGCATCGAGACGGTCGAGAGCAGCGGTCGCGCCCTGCATGGCTTCGTCGCCGAGTTCCATGACCTTGCGGTAATGGGTCTGCAACATGGCCAGACGTAGGGCACGCGGGTCCCACATGTCGAGCACGTCGCCGAGTGTCTTGAAGTTGTTCAACGACTTCGACATCTTCTCGCCGCCAATATTCAGCATCGCTGAGTGGATCCAACCACGGGCGAAGGGATGGCCAGCAGCCTCGGACTCGGACCGTTCGTTCTCGTGATGGGGGAACGCCAGGTCGGTGCCGCCACCGTGCAGGTCGAAGCCATCGCCCAGGATGTCCAGAGCCATCGCGACACATTCGATGTGCCAGCCGGGGCGCCCGTCGCCCCATGGGGAGGGCCAGGTTGGTTCGTCTGGTTTGGCCGCCTTCCATAGAGCGAAGTCGAGGGGGTCCTTCTTGCGTTCGTCGACCTCGACTCGGGCGCCAGCTCCTTCGCGAAGATCCTCGGCCGAGCGATGTACGAGTTTGCCGTAGCCGTCTTCGAAGCTGGCGACGCTGAAGTAGACACCTTGGCCGTCGATCACATAGGCGTGTTCACGGTCGATCAGCTGCTGGATGACGTCCTGCATCTCATCGACGTATTCGGTGGCGTGGGGACGGTGCTCAGGATGGACAATGTTCAGTCGGTCCATCTGATCGATGTAGGCCTTGGTGTAGGTCTCGGCGATCGCTGTCTCCGTTGTGCCTTCGGCCGCGGCCCGCTGGATGATCTTGTCATCGATGTCGGTGATATTGGCCACCATCGTGACTTCGAAGCCTCGCCACCGAAGGAAACGAGCGATTACGTCGTAGGTCAGCGCCGTACGAGCGTGGCCAAGGTGGGGCACGTCGTACACCGTTGGTCCGCAGGCGTAGATCGACACCTTGCCCGGTTCGCGTGGCGCGAACTCGACCATTTCGTTGGTGAGGGTGTCGAAGTACTTCATGGGCAGAGAGGTTAGAGGCATCGAACAACCACTGGGCGGCTATTTATCGACACGATGCAACACTCGAGGGGTTGACACCTCTGGTTGTTGTCAGTGGGTCAATACTTTCATGCGGCTACTCCCGCCTCAGGTCGTCGATGAGCGATCACCGGCGAGCGCTACGCGTCTCGCTACTTCTTCGAACGTGCGTGGGTAGGTGTGGGTTCTGAAGTAACCGGCTGCATGTTTTCGATACGTCGATGTTCGGCGATCAAGCCCACCAGGATCAACCCATCGACGATGAAAAGCAGCGTGACCCCGTCGAGGGAGCTGCCAACAAGGGTGAGAACGGCGATCGCAGCAATGGTGGCAAGCCGTTCGATCGCGACCGCTCGAAATGAGATAAAGACAGCGAGGGCCACGCCGCCAAAGAACAACGTGATGCCGGCCACGAACATGAGGAGGAACTCCGTGTGCGCCTCGTCTTTGGGGTGGAGCAGGATCTCTTCGGTAGCGGCTGCGGTGGTGATGATCCCTGCCACCAATGGAATATGGGTCATGGTGAAAACCGCCGGCGATCAGCAACGAGCAGGCGAGCAGGTTGGGCAAGCCGTATCGAATGACGGTCAGCCGTTCCTTCCGGCCGTCTCCCAGGCTTGCAGTTGCCCAAAGTTGGAGGGCAATAGCTAACCCAACGATCACTGATGCGCAGATCGCAAAGGTGCCGCCGCCTGACGAAAAGGCGCTCTGCACCGATGCGCCCATAGGGACGGATACGGCGGTGCTGATCAAGAAGGCAAACCGCACCTCGCGTGCGTCACCGCTCACGGCGTTCGCTGCCCATGTGAACATCGACCACGCAAACCACAGCACCAGCAACACCAGCGCTGCGTCCCCAGCGCCGCCCCAGGTAGGGAAGTGGACCAAGTGGGCAACGAGTTGGGAGAACGCATAAACGAATGCCAGGTCAAAGAAGAGCTCCACCGGATCAGCGGTGAAGTCTTCGGTCCGATCCGGTACTGGCAGGCCGCGCTTCGCCGCACCCTAGTGACGACACCGCGAGTCAACCCGGTTCTCGCTACTAGGTTGGCTACGTGAGCGATGACTACGATTTTGACCTTGGATCCCATACCCGGATCGTCACCACATCCTCGGCCGAGGCACAGGTGTGGTTTGACCGCGGGCTGAACTGGTCCTACGCGTTTTCGCGCGAAGAGGCCCATCGCTGTTTCGAGAAGGTCGTGGAACTCGACCCAACCTGCGCGATTGGGTACTGGGGTCTTGCCTATTCGTTGGGGCCGTACTACAACGGCCCATGGGACCGCATGCCTGCACCGCTTCGTGCACATGTGAACCAGCAGGTGCACGGGTTCATGGCCCAGGCGCAAGAACACGCGTCGTCCGCATCGGCTGCCGAGCAGGCGCTCATTGCGGCCTACGCAATCCGTTGCCCGGAACCGGCGAACGACAGCCTGGAGATCTACGCCCAGTGGGACGACGACTACGCCGACGCGATGGTCGCTGTCGCCGAACGTTTCCTGGCCGACGACGATGTCGTGGCCTTGGCCATCGATGCGCTCATGTGTCGGACCCCGTGGCAGCTGTGGGATCTCGAGAAGCGTTGCCCGGCCGAAGGAGCCTCTACGGTTCAGGCGCTCGAACTACTCGATATGGCGCTCGAGCGTGCGGCTACCGAAGAACGCCCGCCTCACCCTGGTCTGCTGCACTTCAAGATCCACATCATGGAGATGTCGCCCACGCCCGAAGCTGGGTTGCCTGAGGCCGACGTTTTGCGGTCGCTGGTGCCCGATGCTGCGCACTTGATTCACATGCCGTCGCACCTCTATGTGTTGTGTGGCCAGTTCCAAGACTCGCTCGATGCGAATGTCGAAGCGGTCGTGGCCGACGAGAAGTACATGGCAGCCAATCCCGAGGTCGGGATCTACTCGATCTACATGCTGCACAACATCCATTTCCAGATGTACTCGGCCATGTTTCTGGGTCAGTGCGAACCAGCGTTGAAGGCTGGCAACCAGATCTGGGAGACCGTGACGCCCGAGGTCTTGCAGCACGAGAACGAGTTCCTCGTCAACTATCTCGAAGCGTTCTACGGCATGAAGGTGCACGTCTACATCCGCTTTGGCAAGTGGCAAGAGATCATTGACGAACCCATGCCGCTCGACCCTGAACTGTTCTGTGTCACCACCGCGTTGTGGCACTACGCCAAGGGTGTCGCGTATGCCGCCTCGGGCGATGTCCAGAGGGCTGCAGATCAGCAGGACTTGTTCGCGCAGGCGTTTGATCGCGTTCCCGAAGATCGCAAGGTGTTCAACAACGAAAGCCGCGACATGCTCAAGGTGGGCGAAGCCATGTTGTCCGGCGAGCTCGAGTATCGCCGGGGCAAATTTGATCTGGCCTTCGCAGAGCTGCGTCGATGTGTCGAGCTCTATGACCAGCTCAATTACAGCGAACCATGGGTGTGGATGCAGCCACCACGCCATGCTCTGGGTGCATTGCTGCTCGAGCAGGGCCATGTCGAAGAGGCCGCGACCGTGTATCGAGCTGACTTGGGCCTCGATGACACGCTGGTCAGACCATCACAACATCCCGGCAATCTGTGGGCGTTGCACGGCTATCGCGAGTGTTGCGAGTTGCTTGGTCGCCTGGATGAAGCCGCCGATATTGCCACCCAGCTGGCAGAGGCGGCCAAGAGCGCCGACATCGACGTCACGTCATCGTGCTTCTGCCGTCTCGAAGAATCTTGCTGCGAATCCTGAGAGCTAACCGCCAGCAAGCTGTTGTTGTCAGGTGGGTTCAGATGGTCGACGCAACACTCACCGGTTGCTTATGGGCTCACCGGTTGACCATGGTCGCCGAGACCCAGCCACTGTTCCCCGCAGCATCGGTGACTGCGTACCAACCAGCGTTTTCTTCCATGACTGTGTAGAACTGACCCGGCTGTAGTTGGCCCACCGGGTTCTGTTGACTGTCCAGCAGGGTCACGGGTTGGTTGACAAAGACCTGCGAACCGGCGGCACCAGGTGCAGGCCCGACCGTTGCCGGGGTCGATGTCGGTGCAACGGCTGGAGGTGTTCGGCGCCCTTTCATCAGCCGCGCTGCGATACCAATAATGACGACGGCACCGACGATCAGGGCGATCAACAGAATGGGAGGACCACTTCCGCCGGCGATGGCAAGGTTCTGGTCTTGGGTCTGGATCAAGACATCGAAGCCATTCTCATCCCAAGCTGCAACGTTCTGTAGACCAACCGTTGCGGTGGCGCCTTCGGCACCCAGTACCGAGAACCGGGGGAGGAGTAGCGGGCCGGTTCCGCTGACCGGGTCGAGGGTGGCGATACCGACGATCACCGTCCCGGCAATATCTGGGTTGACCTCGACCAAGCTGTTGGAGGACAACAAGTCGCCGTTTTCGAGGCTGTCCCACTGGAGGACGGCAGGGTCATAGGTGATTTCGACGTGCATGGCCACGATGCCGTCGGCGCCGGTGATGACGATCGGCACCGTGTCGATGGCACTTGTCTCAAGCTCGACGGCATCGACCTGTACGTTGACAGGTATCTGCGCCTGAGCGTTCGACATCGCAGCCATGACCGCGACGACGGCAACCAGGGAGACGAATATTTTGCTGATGTAGCGTCGCAGGTGGCCTCCGCCTTTTGCCCGACAGGTTGTCGTGCTGAATGTGATGAGATGTGGTGGGTTCACGGTTGCAGGTTTCACGGTGTCTAGGTTCATGATCTCAGGCCCGTCCGGTTACTCGCTGCAAGATGATGGTCGCGTCGCGGCTGGTGACGGCACCATCGTTGTCGATATCGAGCGTGAGCTGAACCGGTCGCAGTTGCACGGACATCTGGAGAGCGCAGAATGCGTCATATTCGGTCAGGTACCCATTTCCGTCGCAGTCTCCAGGTGTCAGCCCGTTTGCGTCGACGATGATGATTGCGCCGTTGATCCGATCGATGGGAGGTTCTGCGCCGTTGGGTTCATTGATCGTGCTCACGGTCACCGAGAGGACGGTCCGTTGACCGGGTTGTCCCACCGCTCTGAAGGGGATCCAGGCCACCGTGCCGGTGCCGAACACCCCGTCGGTGCCAGAGAAGCCGACTCTCACGATCCCGGGATCGCCAGGGTTGGCGCTGAACAGCCGTCCTCCGAGTAGGTTGCCTGCGACCAGATCCCCGTCGGGTACAGCGACGCTTGCGTCGTAGGTGATCTCAAAGTTGATGTTGGCGACGTTGTCGCTTCGCAACAAGTAGACCGGCACCCACACCCGGCCACCGGCAACCACCTGTCGTTGCGCTGCTTGGATCGTCATCCGGTCGACAGGCCACGGCTCTGGGCTTCCGAAGGGTAGAGGCGGATAGGTCGAGCCGATAGCGCCGCTACCAATCACCCCGCCACTTGTCTGGCCGCTACCTGTTTGGCCGCTACCTGTTTGGCCGTCACCGGTGACCGTTGGCGGGTTGGTCTGTTCGCTGGGCGGGCGGACTATCGACCCGATTGCGCCGACTGCTGTGATGTCGGGGCCGGCGTAAGGTGAGCCGCTTGTGACACCGTCAGGGAAGTCACACAGGCGGATGAACGGAAACTTCTGGCCCGGCGAAACGAAGTCGGCGATGTCCGCGCCACGGGTCGAACCTTCGACCTTTCCGATCGCGATCCAGTTGACCGCGTCGGTGCTGATGAACAATTCGGTCGCCTCGACATCGGGTCCCACTTCGAAGATCCAGAGATCGTTTCCCTCGACGTCGACCAAGTAGTTGTCGACGAACTCCAGCACCAACGAGGTCTGGCACTGGGAATCGGCGTTGCCAAGGGACACCATTGCACCGGCATCATCGGGCGGCCCTAGGGCCCGTGTTGGATCGTCGTTAGGAGCAATCACGCCCTCGGCGCTGGTGTAGCTGACAACCCGGTCCGCAAACGAGATGGCACCCTGCGGGAACTCGACACCACCAAAGGTAGCGGCGTCTTGAGCCCCAGCATTCGATGCCGCCATGGCCACTGCGACCAATACGAGCACGGTTCCTAAAACCGATTGAAGGGACCGCTGCACCAACGGAGGTAGTGCCGATTTCATAGAGGCCACCTGCTCTTCTTGGTGCTCGCCGTTCAAGAGGCGAAGATGGCCCGCTCCATACGGACCACCTAACAGAAGTTAACGAGTTCGTTGCTGGTGATCCAGGGACTTACGTCCTCGTTGCGAAAGAGCACCGCCATGGCGGTGTCCAGCGAGTCGGCGGAGAAGGGGCGGATCAGTTGAGTTGGGCGGCGGTGGCGATGCGGTCTTCTGCCATGGCTGCGACCATGGAGGCCTCGTCCGGGTAGGCCGCAGGGTCAATGCGGTCGAGGCGGAACGGTGTCGGGTCAGCAAAGGGGGTCTCACCCATGATGAGTTGGGCAACAAGTTTGCCCATACCGGGTCCGTGGGTTATGCCGGACTCGCTATCGCCAGCGAGGGCCCACAGGCCATCGATGCCGGGAACCGCTCCGACGTAGAGCCCGCCATCGACGGTATAGACGGGGATTCCTTGGATGGTCTCGGTTGTCGAGAGCCCGGACAGCGCCGGGAAGACTGCGGCGATATTTTCTTGAGAGGCATACTGCGCATCGAGCAGCGACTGTGACACGGGGCGCTCGTACCCGAACTCAAGTCCGTCCTCTTTGAGCGCCGACAGGAGTCGATACGAAAAGCTGCCGCCCCACGAGAATGCGCCGTGCAGCTCTCGAAGCCACAGGTGAAGCTCCAGGCATTGCACCGTCGGCATGAGCGGCGACAAGCCTGCGTGCTCGGAAACACAGCGGGTCGCGACCATCGGGATGAGTGGGAGGCGGCGATCCACGGATTCCAGGAGGGTCTGATTCCATGCCCCTGCAGCGAATACGATGGTCGACGCGTCGATCGTTCCCTTGGTGGTCACCACGCCGGTGACTGCGCCATCGGCGATGCGCACACCCGTTGCTGGTGTGTCCCACTGGAACTGCACACCCGCATCTTCGAGACGGGTAATGATTTCCTGCTGAGCGAGACCGGTGGTGAGCTGAATGGCTTCTGGCATATAGATGCCACCAGCGACGGCCGCTGGATCGACCGCTCCACACATGACTTCTGCGACACCGTCCGCGTCGAGCACGCGCGTGCCAGCGCCCACATGGGGGTGTCCCATGATGCCGTCGGCCAACGTGTCGAGCATGGTTGGCGTGCAGGCGAGCACCACATTTCCGTTGCTCGCAAATTCGAGATCTGCGCCCGACTCGTGCAGACCTCGGTAGAACTCCAGGCCGTACTCCTGCAGCGGGATGGTGCACGAACCAAGCCGACGGTTGTGATCAGCGCCGAAACGTGCGACGAAGCCGGCGCCGGCTGGTGTCGTGCCGGTCAGCGGTTCACCAGCGTCGATGACGATGACATCACGAGCGCCAGACTCGATCAGGTGGAGTGCGGCTGAAGCGCCGATGATTCCAGCGCCAA
>DNHM01000026.1:2133-2516 GCA_003485885.1 Acidimicrobiaceae bacterium | reverse complement strand
TGCACACAACGAGGCGGTGCTGGGGCTCAGCCCGGCCCGGCTCGCCAGGCCTTCCCAGCCAGCAAAACTTGGCGGGACGAAGATTGCCATCCATTGTTCGTCAGGTGTGTCGGGGTTCACAAAGCTGAAGTCGAGAATGTTGATCTCGGTGCCTGTGTAACCAATAGAACCTATGACGGCGGTCATGGTCTCGCGGTCGACGCTGGCACTGGCTGCAACAAACGAGGTGGCTGGGTCATATCCCGAATCTGTGCCAAGGACGCCCGTGAACTGCAATGGGCAGTTTGACGCCAGGATGGTCACCGGAGCGGGGCAACCAGCGCCGAATCCGGCTTGGGTCAGTGCAGCCCGGATGCTTCCGGCGACGCCGCCGACTCGGGCAC
>DNHM01000026.1:0-2127 GCA_003485885.1 Acidimicrobiaceae bacterium | reverse complement strand
TGCGTAGATCACGAGTCGGTCCAATGCGCACTCGGCGTCATCGACGCCACCACCGGTGCCGAGAGAGTCGTCGGCTGCGGTGAGGGGAGCAGGAGGTTCAGTAGTCGCAGTAGGTGCTGGCTCGTCGTCGGCAGTGGAGTCACCGTCGTCGGTTGTTGCGTCGATGGACGGGGTGGTATCAGCTGGGTCTTCTTCAGCGCCGTCTGCGGCTGCATCAGGGTCATCGGCGTCGGGAATATCGTCGGGTTCGATCACTTGGACAGAATCTGACTCGGCGCCCTCGGCATCTACCGAGCCGTCGGCATCGACCGATGGAGTTGAGTCGGCGGTGTCGGTGTCGGTGTCGGTGTCTCCAGTGTCGAGTTCTGTTGGGTCTTCTTCGATGGGAATGATGTTGGCAGGGAGTAGTTCCGAGGCAACTGATACACCGGCGTTGTCGTTGCGAAACGACGCGCCAACGAGGGCCGCACAAAGAACAATTACACCAGCAGCAACACCCGTAGCGACTCGGCGCCAGCGGCTCAGCGTCATGACAACCTCCAGAGATCCACGTCGTCATAGTAGGTGGGGGCCTACCATTGTGGGGTGACCCCCGAAACCCAGGAACGTAACCCGTTTGTCTCCATTGCCGTGCTGGTCGTCGTCATGGCTCTAGTTGCGGGTCTAGCCGGCAGATTTGGCGTAAGTGGTGTCGTGGCCGCCATTTGTGTTGCGATAGCCATGACCGGCACGTGGGTGCTGCTCTCACCCCAGATTGAGACCCTTGAAGTCGTTCATGCTGGATCGCCAGGTCGATCAACTGGAGCAACTGGTGAGGCAAAACTTGCGCCCACCGGCACTGTCACGCCGTTTGTCGGAAGTTCTGAATCAGAACCGCGTGAACGCCTGCGGAGCACACCACGGCTCGCCGTCGGGTTCGACACCGGCGACACTGGCCGTCCAGGTTCGCCGCAACCTGCACACCTGCCGTCGCTGAACGAAGATGGTTTTGTCGACTCAGTCGCTCCAGTGCAGGCATTGGGTCAACTTCCCCAAGATGCCAGCGCACTGCAGGTATCGACCACCGTCGAACCAAACAGCAATGTGAGCGGGGCCTACACGCTTGGACAGTTCGAAGTGCGGGCCACAAGCCGACGCGGGTCTGACCATGTGATCTTGAACGACCTGCGACAAGACGACTATGTCGTAGCGAGTGCAGCCGGTGGCCGTTATCTCGTGGTTGTAGTGGCCGATGGCCAAGGGGCGGCCGAGAATGCGCACTATGGCTCCTATTGGTCATGTCGACTGCTCGCTCAGGCCATCGACCAGCACTTGCGTGATGGCGTTCCTGGCATTGAAAAGATGCTCGAGCGGACCCGCGAGGAACTCCATTCGTTGTTTGAGATGCGGTTTACCGATGGCACCAAACTCCGCACGATCGCAACCACGTTGGTTGGTCTTATTGCGCCAATCGATGGAGGCCCAGCGGCTGGCTTCCGTGTAGGTGATGGCGACCTGCTTGTCGCCGGCGCCGACGGTTGGACCTCGGTGTTCGCTCCAGCCATCGGGGATCCAGAGGCAGTCTTCCCCCGGTCGGTCGAAGCCGATGTTGCACCGCTTGACCTCGATGCTCGTTGCTTGTTGCTTGCGACCGACGGCGTGTCAGCACCGCTGGCAGCAAACGACGACGTCGCTCTGTCGTTTGTCGAAGGTCTGCAGGCGCCGATTTCAGAGGTCGAATTTGATCAGCTGCTGTCGTTCCCGCTCGAAGAAGCTCGCGGTGATCGGACTGCAGTTAGCATCTGGTTCTCGCCCAAGAAGTAACAAGCTGGCTTGTCGAACCGGGCGGGCTTGACGAATCAGCTGGCTTGACGGAGTGTCTCTCGGCACGGAACCTTGCGCACCGGGGTGATGGCTTCGCGGTTGCCGGTCTCCAAGCAGTGAGCCAGGCTGTGAATGCGTTCGCTGGCCGTGGTCTTGTGGAGGTTGGGCAAAAGCGCGTGCACCGCCGCGGCTAGTCCGGCGCCAAGTAGCTGGCGGCTCACCGACGCGGCAACCATGAAGTGTTCGCCATAGGTCTCGCCGGCCGACTCTGGGTGCTCGGTGAAAAAGCTCTTGATTGCCATGGGCAGAGACTACGCCAAACCG
>DNHM01000505.1 GCA_003485885.1 Acidimicrobiaceae bacterium | reverse complement strand
TCGCCCTCGGCAAACCCTTCGAGGAAGTCCATGACCGAGTCGATCGCAATAGCAAACCCGACGTTTTGGGAGCCTTCGATGATGGCGGTGTTGATGCCGATGACCTCGCCGGCAGCATTCACGAGTGGTCCGCCGGAGTTGCCAGGGTTGATGGCGGCATCGGTTTGCAGCAGGTTGTCGAAGCTCAGTCGGCCGGCCTCGATCTGGCGGTTCTTGGCCGACAGGATGCCGAGCGTGACGGTTGGGTCGCCGCCTAGGCCCAGGGCGTTGCCAATCGCTAGAACAGGGTCACCGACCAGCAGTTGTTCGACCGTACCGAGTGTTGCCGGCAGCGTGTCTGTCACACCTTGCACCTGGATGAGCGCTACGTCTTCGGCCACGATGCTGGACACGATGGTAGCGGGAGCGCGGGTGCCGTCGAAGAAGACGACTTCGACCGTGTCAGCATCTTCGATGACATGTGCGTTCGTGAGGATCAAGCCGTTCGTGTCAATGACGATTCCCGAGCCAGAGCCGCCGAAGACACCTCGGAAGTTCTCGACATTGGTTTCGATTGCCACCACCGATGGGGACACGACGCCGAGCACCCCTTGAACGTCGAGAGCCTCGCCCCGCAGGCTCAGGTTCGCGCCGCCAACGACACCACTACCGCCGCCCAGACTCACGAGTGAAGGCTGGTTGTCGTCGAGCAGCAAAAATGCGCCGATCACCGATGCGGCAAAAACGAGCGCTATGGCTGAGGCCAGCGCGGCGAGCGGCCGCGGATTGATCCACCATGGATCGTCGCGAGACTCGCTGATGACCGCTGCGTTCGAGTTGGGGTTCGGAAGCGGCGCATACAGGTTGTGCGCAGGGTCATAGGTCGGCGGAGTCGCTGGCAAGGAACTCAGCGGGTTGTCGCCGCCGGTGCCGAAGTACGAAGGCGTCTCGGTGGGAGGGGTATCGGGGAAGTCGGCCACGCTCCCCCATCATCGCCGAAGATTGCTCAGATCACCACGCGGCTGGGCAATCTGATTCGGAAGGGACGTGGGGTCAGCGGGGATCCATACGAGCACGGTTGTAGGCAGCCATGGTGGCCATCGCGTGTTCGGTTGTGAGCCGGGCGAGCACCCGAGTCTTCGGGTCAAGACAGGTGGCATGCAATATCTGTGGCGGGATGGACGCAATCCCCCGATAGCGGTCAACGTCTCTTCCGTGGATGCCGCGGGCATCGAGCTGTGCACACACATCGTTGTATTGGCCGTCGGTCCATACATGCACAGGTTCCGCGAGCCCTTTGGCTGCGATCTGCCACAACGGCGGTCGAGCGGCAAACACCGCGCCAGCTCGCAGCAGCGGCGCCATGTACTTATGGAGAAACAGCAACAGCAGGGCTCGACTGTGGATGCCGTCGGCGTCGGGGTCGAAGGCCAGAATCACCCGCTCATAACGGCGGCGATTCAGCACGAAGCCGTCGCCAAGCCCTGCCCCGATAGCGTCTCGCACACCCATCAGCGGAGCGCTCGCTTCGATCCGGATCTGTGAGCTGGTCAGCACGTTCTGCGGTTTGCCCTGCACCGGCAGAACAGCCTGCCATTCAGGTGATCGCACCACATTCAGTGCATTCGCTGCGGAAATCCCCTCGGCGATAATGAGTTCGCTACCGGGCGTGGGCCAGTGAATCTGGCAGTCATCGAGCTGATCTGGCAGGACATCCCGCATCTTGTCTGCCACGGATCGAGGCTAACAAGAAACTCTTGCCATGCTGAGATCGTTGCAACGGCAACGATTCGCGCCAAAAATCGATAGAAATCTCACGTTTACGCTCGCTTTCGCGGTGATATGGCTTACTAGTTCTTGTAAGCGACGTAGATGGAGATAACTCGTGGACACGTCTTGGATGGCAGAAGGCAATTGCGCAGGCCAGGCTCCCGACCTTTTCTTCCCCAGCGATGGGGTTGGGGTTGAGGTAGCCAAAAAGGTCTGCATCGGCTGCCCATCGACAGAGGCATGCCTTGAGTACGCCTTGACCTACCGCATCGAACATGGTGTGTGGGGTGGCTGTTCCGAGCGCCAACGACGTCGCATTCTGAAGGCACGCCGCCTAGCTGTGCAGAGCGAAGCGGTGAATGCTTAGGTAGAGGTCCTCCCGCCTTCACCGACAGATCGGGCACGCCGTGCAGGGCGTGCCTCGATCGCGTTTTGGGGAAGCCTGTCTGCTTCCCCACTGCCGTGGCCCATGCTCGCCGCCGCTTCGGCCTGCCCCGGCTGTTTCGGCTCTTGTGTCCGTGGTTACTAGGAACATGTGAAGTGCGCCAATTAGTGTTTGGCAATGCACGAAGTAGTTATTGTCGAAGCTGGCCGTTCACCTGTGGGTAAACGAAATGGATCACTGGCAGGAGCGCATCCGGCCGATGTCCTTGGTCCGGTGATGATGGAAGTCATCAACCGAGCGGGCATCAAGTCCTCTGACGTTGGGCAGGTCGTTGGCGGCTGCATCAACAAGGTCGGCGCTCAGGCAATGAACATCACCCGCACCGCGTGGCTGAGCCATGGTGGCGCCGAAGAAGTCGCCGCCACCACGATCGATGCCCAGTGTGGCTCGTCTCAGCAGGCGGTCAATCAGGCCCATGCATTGATCGCCTCTGGCATCGAAGACGTCGTGATGGCGTGTGGCGTCGAGGCCATGAGCCTGCTTCCTATTGGTTCTGATGCCTTTGCTGGCAAGAAGGCCGGGCTCGGCAGCCCCATGAGCCGGACCTACTTTGGCCACTATGAGTTCATCAGCCAGTTCGAAGGTGCCGAGCGCATCGCCGAGAAGTACGACATCACCCGCGACGACACCGACCGTTTCGGTCTGCAATCACAGGAACGAGCTGCGGTAGCCGTGGCCGAGGGCCGCTTCGAAACCCAGATCATTCCGGTCGATGCTCCGGTGCTCGACGCCGACGGCAACAAGACCGACGAGAAGATCACCGTGACCCGCGACGAAATTCCTCGCGACACCAGCCTGGAGAAGCTCGCCCAACTCAAACCAGTCGCCCGCGAAGACGGCGTGCACACTGCTGGCTCCTCGTCGCAGATCGCCGATGGC
>DNHM01000044.1 GCA_003485885.1 Acidimicrobiaceae bacterium | reverse complement strand
CACGACTTCGGCCTGAATGGTGGGGGAACTCATGCGACACCTGATTTCTGAAGGGTTAACTATTTCGTAACGGTTAGCTGGCGATTGACGATCATTCGACAGTACAACGAATTTCTTGGGGCGAGAAAGGGCTGCTGAATAACTAGTACTCGACTCGAGACTCCCCAACGATGAGCGGAGCGAGTCGGCTGGTGGTGGCCGACATGTCGGTGGTGACGGCGGCGACGATGCGGTCGGGGCGCACGATCACCGTGGTTGTGGGGTCGAACGTGTCGCCGAAGGCGGAGGCGGCGATTGGGTGCGCCGCGGCACCGAGAGCTGTCCATAGCTCAGGGAGTTCGGTGGTCGCGCCGGGACCGGTGAGCACGGTCCAACTAGTGCCGATAGTGAATGAACCGTCGACGGGGGCCGGGAGGGGTAGGCCTATCAAACGATGGTCGCCGCTTTCGACAACACCATGTTCAAGCCGAGGAAACTTGCGGCGTCCATACCCAGACTCGAGTGCACGTTCGCCATCGTGGGCTATGGCGTCGATCAACTTGCCGGCATCGACAGACTGGGCAACCTGTTGCGCGGCATGAGGACGGCGCTCTTCGTCATAGCTATCGAGCAGCTGCGGCCCGGCAGAGCCATGGGCGACGGCTGCGAGTTTCCATGCCAGGTTCTCGGCATCGCGCATACCGCTGCACATGCCTTGGCCATTAAACGGTGGCATCTGATGTGCAGCATCACCAGCCAGGAAGATGGGGCCGCTGCTGAAGCGATCGGCCACGACGCCATGAAACCGGTAGGCAGCGACACGGTCTATCTGTAACTGATCTGGGCGACCCCAGTCGGCCAACAGCGCATCGAGGAAACCAGGTTCAAGGGCCTGGTCGCGAGTCTCATCCGGCTTGAGCTGGAACTCCCATCGTCGACGTGTCTCGTGGCCAGGCACGAACGTGACGACCC
This sequence comes from Acidimicrobiaceae bacterium, assembly GCA_003485885.1. Lineage (GTDB taxonomy): Bacteria > Actinomycetota > Acidimicrobiia > Acidimicrobiales > UBA10347 > UBA10347. The sequence goes on along the minus strand of DNHM01000044.1, from coordinate 3,674 downwards.
GTTTCGGATCACAGTGCTGGCGGGCGAGCGGCGGCAGCGCAAGACCGGGGTCAAGCAGGGTTGTATCAACAACCAGCCAGTTCTGGTCGAACTCTTGGTCGATGAGGTCTACCCCGATGAGATCGCGCACCGTGCTCTTGGCGCCGTCGGCGCCAATCAGCCAACGGCTGCGCAACGATGTTCCGTCGTCGAGTTCGAGCGTGACACCCAGATCGTTGGCCACAAGTCCAGTGGCCCGAACTCCGAGCCGCAGGTCGACACCTGCATCCACGGCAGCATCTCGCAGGAACGTTTCGACGCTTGGTTGATCGAACATGATCATCGGTGGATGGCCGAGTACACCCACGAAGTCTGGCGACACGTCTACCCCGACGACTCGTTCGCCGGATGCATCAACGAAGTCACCGCCACGCCCGGGCGTGGAGTGATCGCGAAGTGACTCGATCAATCCGGCGCGAGCGAAGAGGTCCTGGATCTCGTCGTCCATCCCTATGGCCCGAGGCAACGGATACACCTCGGTCTCGTTATCAAGCGCGATAACCCGAAGCCCCCGCTGGGAACATCGCAGCGCTGCCATGACTCCGACCGGCCCGCATCCAACGATGGCAACGTCGGCGTCATGTTCCATGTTGTGGTCAGCCGGCTCGCAGGAGTGTGCGATAGATAGCTGCAGCCTTGTCGATCTCGGCGATGTCGATCCATTCGATTGCCTGGTGCGCCTGGTCGATTGAACCGGGGCCGAATACCACAATCTCGGACGCGACCTCGGCGTACTGCAAGGCGTTACTGCCGTAGGACGCAACGTCGGGCTGGGTGCCCGCAAGACCTGCCAGCATCTGGATGAGCTCTGCATCGGGATCTTGGTAGAACGCTGCTGCCGCGAATCCGTTGGCCATGGCGATGTCGGTTTTCAGTGGATGGGCTGCGTCGCGCATGAGTGCGCTGAGTTGTTCGAAGACGACGTTGGGATCTTCGCCTGGAGCGCAGCGCCGACCGGTGAACAAATCACAGTGGGGCGGGATGATGTTGCGGGCAACACCACCATTGACCTCGAGTACGGCAACTGAACCGTTGCCGACAGCAGTGGGAGGGGGCGTGGAGTCGAGTCGTTCTTGTTCGGCGTCGATCGCGGCAATGATCCGGGCTGCGCCACTGATCGCGTTCTGGCCGAGATGCGGTTTCGACGAGTGCGCCGCATGGCCGTGCACCGTGACCTCGAGTCCAACGCCACCCTTGTGGCCATGCACCGGCGCACACATGGTTGGTTCGGCAACGATCATCTGGTCGATACGGCTGCCGTGTTGTTGGAGCCAGTCGCGATAACCAGCAGCGCCAATAAGACCACCCATTTCTTCGGCCACCGTGCCGACAACATTCAACGTGGGCACCGGTGTCTCGCCAGAAGCCTTCATTTCTTCGAGGACACTGAGCACGATGGCCAGGCTGGCTTTGGTGTCGACCGAGCCACGTCCATAGACACGGTCATCTTCGATACGGCCGTCGAATGCAGGATCGGTCATGTGCTCAACACCCACGGTGTCGAGATGTACGTCGACGGTGATCACTCGGTCGGTCTGGCCTTGAAACCGGGCATAGACATTGTTGCGGCCGTCTACGATTTCGTCGACGGTGACATCGCCACCAAGTTCTGCAGCCCGTTCGGCCAACCATGCGCTGAGGGCAACTTCACCGTCGGTCCCGGATGTGGGTCCCGCTTGCAGCGGGTTCACGCTCGGGATTCGGACGAGATCACCGACTCGTTCGGCGATCGTAAGGGTTGGGATGAGATCAGGTCCTGCCATAGGCCACACTAACCCGCGACCCGCGGCAGCTGTCTGGTCGCACTACTACTGTTCATCCATGGGAATCAGACGAGTAGTGACCGGACACAACGAGAGCGGCAAGGCGATATTTGCCAGCGACGAGGTGATCGAGCCAACAACACTGGCTCTGGTGCCGGGCGCCGAGTTCTTCCAGTTGTGGGGCAGCGATGACCGCATGCGTTATCCCGACGACGGCGGGCGACCGAACGCGCCGATGTACTTTCCCGGTCCTCAGGGGTTCCGTTTTGGGGTGTTCACGGTGGCGCCTGACGCGACAGTATTCACCGAAGACCTGGACATCGAGGCCGCTCTGGCTGAGATGGAAGAGAAGTTGCCAGGTATGGCCGGGCACATGGAACCCGAGAACCCGGGCATGCACACCACCTCCACCATTGACTACGAGTACATCGTGTCGGGTCGTTGTGTTCTCGAACTGGATGACGGCGCGACCAAGGAGCTGGCCGCTGGTGACACCGTGGTCCAAAGTGGCACCCGCCATGCATGGCGCAATCCCTACGACGAACCGTGTGTGCTCGTTGCTGTGCTGATCGCTGCCGACCACTCCGGTTTCCCAACCAACTAGACCGACGTTGCCGGGCACAGAACCCCGACGAGATCATCATGTTGCGTATGGCGATACTGTCGCGGTCGAACCTTCGTAGAAATTGTCGCGTGAGCGAGTCTGATGCAAACCTTTGTGAAGAAATGTGCAGCATCCGCTGCGAGGCGCGGCCTGGTGACAACACCGGCGCGGACACGGGCTGTCGACTGGCGCGTCGCGGTCTCGGTGGGCGTGTTGGCAGTCTCGGTATTTGTCGTTGGCTGCAGTTCGGATGCAACGCCGATAGCCCAAGTCGGTGGCAGCGGGGAAACCAACGGCGCCGACGTCTATGCAGCGAGCTGCGCCTCGTGTCACGGATCAGACTTGCGTGGCACCGACAAGGGCCCGTCGCATCTGTCCATCCTCTACGAACCTGGTCACCACGGCGATGACTCATTCCGATCCGCTATCGCCAACGGGGCGCCACAGCATCATTGGACCTTCGGTGACATGGCGCCTATCGAAGGTTTGTCAAACGAGCAGGTAGAGGCCGTCATTGCCTTCGTGCGAGCTGAACAAGAACGGCTCGGCCTGGAGTCGTAGCCACAGTGGCCTGTCATCGGCCTGTCATCGGCCTGTGTCGGATACATGGCCTGGGGGCATTTTGCCTCTTGGTAAGTAGTTGGAAACATAGGTAGGGACGTTGGTCACTGGTTTGTGGCCGCGCCATGACTCACGATGATCGGATCAGCCAGATAGTCGCGCAATCGAAGGAGTCCGATGAATCGCCGATCCCGTAGAGGGCGATCCAGATCTCTTGGTGATCTGGTGCCAGTGTTGGCCGCCGTTGTCACTGCAGCAGGGGTGGTCATTGTCGGGCTGTTCGTTCTCGGGTCGGGTTCCGACGCCGGCGCCCGGGCGATGCTCGAGGCTGAATTCGACGGGGCCTACCCTGCGTTTCCGACACCGTCAGGGAACGTCGTTGAGGTCGATGTCTCGGCCGCGCCAGCGACGATCGAGGTCGTTGAGGGGCTGGACACTCAGGTGTGGGCGTTCAATGGGGTCGTGCCGGGCGAAGTGCATCGGGTCACGCTTGGTGACACGTTTCGCATGAACTTTCGCAATGAGTTGCCGGTTGAGACCACGGTGCATTGGCACGGTGTCCGGGTGCCGAATGCAATGGATGGTGTGCCCGGTATTACCCAACCGGCAATCCAGCCCGGTGAGTCGTTCACCTATGAGTTCACGCCGCCCGATGCCGGAACGTTCTTCTACCACTCGCATGTGAACAGCACCGAACAGGTCGAGCG
>DNHM01000458.1 GCA_003485885.1 Acidimicrobiaceae bacterium | reverse complement strand
ACAGCGTCTGATGACCTGAACCCCAACGATGTCGAGTACATCGTGTTTAAGTACGACGGTGGTATCAGCGACTTTGTCGAACATGTCAATGCGACGAAAGACGCGCTGTTTGACACGGTCGGCTACTTCGAGTCGATCGAAGATGAACAAGAAGTCGAGATCGCTTTCCAATGGAACACCGGTTTCAATAGCGATGGTCTCCACTCGTTTGCCAACGGCATCAGTACCGGCGAAGGCGGCATGCACGAAGAGGGCTTTCGCAAGTCACTCACCAATGTCGTGAACAAGTACGCATTCGAGAAGAACATCCTGAAAGACGGCAAGGATGACCGTCTCCAGGGCGAAGACATCCGCGAGGGTCTCACCGCCATCATCAGTGTGCGTTTGCAGGATCCACAGTTCGAGGGCCAGACCAAGGGGAAACTTGGCAATGTCTCGATTCGGTCGCTGGTCGAGCGGGCAACGAACGAGAAGCTTGCTGAATGGCTTCAAGAACACCCCAACGAAGCCAAGGCCATTGCTGGCAAGGCAGTGTCTGCCCAACGTGCTCGTATTGCCGCCCGTCAGGCACGAGACGCCACTCGTCGTAAGTCAGCACTTGATGGTGCGGGCCTGCCCGGCAAACTCACCGACTGTGCGTCAACCGAACCAGAAGAGTGTGAGTTGTACATTGTCGAGGGCAACTCGGCTGGAGGTTCTGCCAAAGAAGCTCGCGATCCCCACAACATGGCGATCCTGCCGATTCGTGGCAAGATCCTTAATGTCGAGCGGGCTCGTATCGACAAAATGCTCAATAACACCGAAGTCCTCGCTCTGATCCAGGCGATCGGTGCTGGTTTCGGCCCCGAGTTCGAACTTGAGAAGTTGCGATATCACAAGATTGTGTTGTTGTGTGATGCCGATGTCGACGGCCTGCACATTCGCACACTGCTCCTGACGTTCTTCTTCCGCCAGATGCGGGAGATGGTCGAACGTGGTCATGTGTACATCGCGCAGCCACCGCTGTATTCCACCGAGGTTGGTAAGAGCAAGGTCTATCTCCAAGATGACCGAGCCAAGGATCAGTTCATGAGCGACAACCCGAAACACAACAACGACTTCGCTCGACTCAAGGGTCTAGGCGAGATGGACGCCGACGAGTTGTGGGACACAACCATCGACCCTGAGCAGCGCACGTTGCTGCAGGTATCGGTCGATGAAGCTGTCCTCGCCGATGAAATTTTTTCCAAACTCATGGGCGAAGACGTGCAGAGTCGCAAGAACTTCATCCAAGCCAATGCCAAAGACGTCCGCTTTCTCGACATCTAGGAAAGTTTGCTGCCAAAAGTTCGCAAGTCCATGTTCACCGCAAGCCAAGTATTCAAGCCCTACTGAGCCACACGTGAGAACCACATGAGTGATACCACCAATAACGACACACCTGAAGAGTCCGAAGGCGACGACGAAGACGGCGCGGTGCGCGTCCACGTCGAGCCGATTGCAATCCAGACCGAAATGGAACAGTCGTTTCTCGACTATGCCATGTCGGTCATTGTTTCGCGAGCCTTGCCGGATGTTCGCGATGGCCTGAAGCCCGTACACCGTCGCATCATCTGGTCGATGTTCGATGGCGGATTCCGACCCGACCGATCTCACGTCAAATGTGCTCGTGTTGTTGGCGACGTCATGGGTAAATACCACCCTCACGGCGACAGCGCTATTTATGACTCACTCGTGCGTATGGGACAGACGTTTTCGTTGCGCCACCCGCTGATCGATCCCCACGGAAACTTCGGTTCACCAAACGACCCACCAGCCGCCATGCGATATACCGAATGTCGCCTGTCCAGCCTGGCTATGCGTTTGATCGACGGCATCGATGAGAACACGGTTGATTTTTCTGACAACTTCGACGGCACCGAAGAAGAACCAGTTGTCTTGCCGGCCAAGTTCCCGAACCTGTTGGTGAATGGCAGCCAGGGTATTGCGGTGGGTATGGCCACCAGTATTCCGCCCCACAACTTGGGCGAAGTCTGCGACGCCACTCTTCATCTCATCGACAACCCTGAAGCCACGGTCGAAGACCTGATGCAGTTCGTCAAGGCACCTGACTTCCCGACGGGCGGCTTGATTCTGGGTGCTCGAGGCATCCACGATGCGTATACGACCGGACGCGGTTCAATCCGTATGCGCGCAGTCGCCGAAATTGACGAGAGCAAAACCGGTACGCCGTGGATTGTTGTTACCGAGATTCCGTACCAAACCAGCGTCGAAGTCATCGAAGAAAAAGCTGCCGCGATGGTGAATAACGGCAAACTCGAAGGCATCCGCAAGATTCGTAACGAATCAGCCAAAGGTAAGACGCGCCTCGTTTTTGAGCTGCGTCGCGACGCAGTTCCCAAGGTGGTGTTGAACAACCTGTTCAAGTACACGCCGCTACAGACCACGTTCAGCGTCAACATGGTTGCACTCGACGATGGTGTGCCACTGACCATGAACCTGCTGCAGGTTCTGCAGGCCTACGTAGCCCACCAGGTCGAGGTCATCACTCGCCGGTCACAATTCCGCCTTGATAAGGCCGAAGCTCGAGCCCATATTCTTCAAGGCCTCCTCAGAGCGATCGACATGATCGATGAGATCATTGCCTTGATCCGAGCCTCGGAGAACCGGGGCGCAGCGCGCGAAGCACTACAGGCGACTCCGTTCGACTTCTCCGAAGTCCAGGCCACCCACATTCTTGATCTCCCCCTCGGCCGGTTGACACGCCTTGGCCGTATCGACTTGCAGACCGAACTCGACGCGTTGGCAGAGACCATTGCTGAACTCGAAGAAATTTTGCGCAACCCAGTACGGCTGCGCGAAGTCATCTCAACCGAATTGACCGAAGTCCGTGATGGCTACGCGAACGACCGTCGCACCGCTCTCACCATCGATCCTGGTGAATTCGATATCGAAGACTTGATCGACGACGAAGAACTTATCTTCACGTTGACCGATGGTGGTTACGTCAAGACCACCCCAGCCGACGAGTTCCGCACCCAGAGTCGTGGCGGCCGCGGAGTTAGAGGTGCGCAACTCAAAGAAGGTGATCTGGTCGAGGTCATGCTGCACACCACAGCACACGCCTACATGCTCTTCTTCACCAACCTCGGCAGAGTCTTCCAGCTACGAGCACATGAGATTCCGGTACAGAGTCGTACCGCCCGGGGCACGGCGATCGTGAACCTGCTGCAGCTCGATCCGGAAGAAACAGTGATGGCTGTCGTCGACACACGCGACTACGAAACCATGCGGTACCTGCTGTTCGCGACCCAAGAAGGTGTGGTCAAAAAGACTGCGTTCAGCGCCTATGGAAATATCCGACAGAACGGCCTACGAGCCATCAAGATGCGCGAAGACGACCAGCTGGTCCGAGTGATTCCGATCAACGGTGAAATTGATGTGTGTTTGGTGACCAAGAATGGTCGGGTAATGCGTTTCCATCCCGACGAGGTCCGAGAGATGGGTCGGGTGGCGTCGGGTGTCCGGGGCGTGAAACTCAAAGAAGGCGACAAGGTTGTGTCGTGTGCGGTAGCCCGAGACGACCACCAACTGTTGTTGGTTTCCAGCCAAGGCTTTGGCAAACGGACCCCGTTTGACTCGTTTAACACGAAACATCGTGGCGGCCAAGGGGTGACCGGCATGAAGATGCGGGGTGGGAGTGGCGAAATTGTTCGGGGCCTTTCTGTGCTCCCTGACGATGAGGCCATGCTGATTGCCAAGAGTGGCGTGATCATACGAATGGCTGTTGGTGATATTTCCGTGCAAGGTCCGCATGCTTCCGGCGTGAGGGTTATGTCGGTGCCCGATGATGACCGGGTTAATGCGGTCACCCTGGTTCGTGAACCAGAAACCGACGACGACACCGACGACACCGAGGCCGCTGACGGCACTGCAGACGATACGGCAGCTGCCGCTGAGGCTGAGCCCGGCGACACGGCAGTGGTTGACAGCGCTGCGCCGGTGATCGAAGATGATTCGGAGCTCGGCGACGCCGAGTAGCGATACGTAGTGCTTCCCCTGCACAACCAGTGTCACGGGGACACCTATGTATCCGAAATTTCACAACGCGCGGTTAGATGACGAACGCGGCCAGACAACCATTGCCTTGGCTGGTGTGTTGGCGGTTGGCTGTCTAGCAGCCGTGGCGCTTTCTCTTATTGGTGAGGCAGTGGTGCACCGAGCACGGGCCCGGAATGCTGCCGACGCGGTGGCTCTCGCAGCAGCAGTGGACCCTGCTGCAGCTGAGGTGCTTCATGATTGGTATGGTGCCCGCTCCATCACCATTGAACAGCTAGCCGAACGGACCATCGCGCGAAGTGGCCCATCACAAGCTGCTTCCTGGGCGTCAACTGCCCCGCCATCGATGCAACCAGCACCAGCACTCGTCGCGATTATTGCTCGAGCCGAACAACTGCAAGAAACCACGCTTGCACCAGTGGCGTGGGACGGCACCACGGTCACACTTTCCACCATGGATGCGGCGCAGCTGCGGGAGATTGCCGGGGAACTAGGCGTGTGTGAGATCGCCAGTGAACCCGGCACAACAACCTTCGTATTGTGTTGATTCGCAGGGGTGCGCCCAAACGCGTGAGCCAAGCATCGTAGACTTGCTCGCTGTGGCAGACAATGAGCCAACGATGACCGTTGACGATCCGACCTCCGACAAGCCGACGCCTGACGTATCGGCTGTTGATGACGCGACTGTTGACAGGGGTTTCTTGTTCGACGAGCAGACATTGGGGCGTTCAACGAGCGTTTTTGATGCCAGCGGCGTCGACTACGCCGGTGCAGCGATGCCTCCTATGGCACCTAGTGTTGCCGCACCACCCATGACCGAACCGCCGCGTGAACGGGCATTATCGAGTCGTGACCGCCGCCGGCGGGTAAAACTCGAAGCTCGTCGGGTTCGACGCATTATCCGCCACATCGAATTGTGGTCTGTTCTCAAGTTCAGCCTGTTGTTCTATTTCTGCTTGTGGCTCATCTTTGTTCTTGCTGGTGTGTTGTTGTGGAGCTTCGCGGAGAGTTCAGGAACACTTGAGAGCATCGAAGACTTGGTCGAGAGCCTGTTCGCGCTCGACGAGGCTGAAGAGTTCTGGAGTGGCGGCACGATCTTCAAGGCCTACACCGTCATGACCATGGTGTTGGCGATCGCGGGTGTCACGTTCAATGTGTTGCTGGCAGCGTTATACAACCTGATCAGTGATCTGACCGGTGGGGTCCGTATCACGGTGATCGAAGAAGAGTCGGCTCGGTTTACGCCACCGAAGCGTCGTCGGCGTCGCTGAGTAATCCGGATCTCGTTCACCGATCCTGTCGGTGTGTATTCGGGTTGATCTTCCCGGTGAGTTGGTGCGTGACGCGAGTGTGCTTTCGTCTCGTTTCCGGCGAAACCGTGGGAGCTGTGGGCGCGGGCGGTCCTGGATCGCTTCGCTACTTGGGTGGGTCAAGCGAGTAGCGCAAAGGCAAAGAAGGAGCCTGGCGCACGAAAGACGTGCAGCATGCTCCTTAGTGCAACCTGTTCGTGGGGCTAGGAAGAGTCGAACTTCCGACCTCACCCTTATCAGGGGTGCGCTCTAACCAACTGAGCTACAGACCCGCGGTCACGGATATAAACAGGCAGATTGTGTGGACGCTCTTACGTCGTACCGATTGCTTTTAAGGAGGTGATCCAGCCCCA
>DNHM01000178.1:1761-8199 GCA_003485885.1 Acidimicrobiaceae bacterium | reverse complement strand
CGAAGCCGACATGAAGGCTGCGGCCGCCGAGGCCGCCGCAGCAGCCGAAGCGGAGAAGAAGGATCGCGACAGCTGATCCACGAGTGGTCTGAGCGTCTACGATCATCCGCGTATGACCACATCACTTCAGGGTAAACGAATCGTCCTCGGTGTGAGCGGTGGCATTTCGGCGTACAAGGCCATAGAGGTTTGCCGTCGACTCGTCGATGCTGGCGCCTATGTGGTGCCGATCATGACCGAAAACGCCGAACGTTTCGTTGGCAAGGTCACGTTCTCGGCGTTGGCGTCCGAACCAGTCCACACCAGCCTGTGGGATGACTGGGGTGGCCCAATCCCGCACACCAAGTTCGGCCAAGAAGCCGATCTGGTGCTGGTGTGTCCTGCAACTGCCCGGGTTATCGGCAGTTACGCCGCTGGTATCTCCGATGACCTTCTGACCAACACACTCATCGCAACCCAGGCTCCCGTGGTCATCTGCCCAGCCATGCACACCGAGATGTGGGAAAACCCCGCAATCGTCGACAACATCGCCTTACTGCAATCACGTGGCGTCCATATTGTTGCGCCCGAAGAAGGCCGGCTGGCAGGCGGCGATATCGGCAAGGGCCGACTCGCATCACCCGCAACCGTTGTTGCTGCCGTGGCAGATGTCCTCGACCCGTTGGGACTCGATCTGTCTGGCTTACGCATCATGATCACGGCCGGTGGCACCAGAGAGAAACTTGATCCGGTTCGATTCATAGGGAACCGCTCCACTGGCAAACAGGGTTACGCCTTCGCCGAAGCTGCTGCCCGAGCTGGCGCCGATGTCGAGCTGATCACCACCGTTGATCTTCCCGCCCCTGCCGGGGTCGAAGTCGTGCGTCTGACTACCGCAGCAGAAATGCACCAGGCCGCTATCACCGGCGCTGAACGAGCGGACATCGTGGTCATGGCGGCAGCGGTCGCTGACTTCCGGCCAGCGGATCCGAGCGAGATCAAGATCAAAAAAGCCGGTGGTGTGCCAACGATCGAACTCGAACGCACGGTTGATATTTTGGCCGACCTCGGGTCACGTAAACGGCCAGGCCAACAGCTCGTGGGGTTCGCTGCCGAGACAAATGATCTCATCGAAAACGCAGAACGCAAACTCACCAAAAAGAACGCGGACTTCATCGTCGCTAACGATGTGTCAACCCCTGGTGCTGGATTTGGCCACGACACGAACATCGTGACCATCGTGGCCCCGGGTGGTGTCTGCGATAGCCTCTCGCTGACGTCAAAGTTAGGCGTCGCTCGGGCTGTTCTTCGTACCGTCGTTGCGGCACGAACCCCGAACGATACGTAACCAATCTCGTACATGCGGAGAACACATGTCTTCTTACTCGTTCACGTCTGAGTCAGTGACGGAGGGCCATCCTGACAAGATGGCCGATCAGATTTCGGATTCGATCCTCGATGCCTTGTTGGCCGAGGACCCCGAAAGCCGGGTTGCGTGCGAAACGTTTGTAACCACCGGCCTCGCAGTCGTGGGTGGTGAAATTACGACCAAGGCCTACGTCGACATTCCCTCCATCGTGCGCAGCACCATCTGCGAGATTGGCTACGACAACGGCGACATCGGCTACGACGGCAAGGCCTGCGGCGTGCTGATCTCGCTCGACGAGCAGTCACCCGACATCAGCCAGGGCGTCACCACCAGCGAAGAGGTCCGTTCCGGCGAATCTGGCGAGATCGACGACCTCGACAAACAAGGCGCTGGCGACCAAGGCATGATGTTCGGTTACGCATCGAACGAGACCGATGTGTATATGCCACAACCCATCCACCTGGCCCATCGCATGGCTGAGCGCCTGGCAGCGGTGCGCAAGGCGGGCACAGTTCCGTACCTGCGTCCTGATGGCAAGACCCAGGTCACCTTCCGCTACGAGAAGGGCTTGCCCGTAAAGCTCGAGAACGTGGTCGTTTCGACCCAGCACAGCCCGGGCATCGATCGCGACAACATGATTCGTCCCGACCTGATCGAACATGTCATTCGCCCAGTCATCCCTGAGCAATTCGCCGATGACGATTACGAGATCTTCGTCAACCCGACTGGCAACTTCGTCATCGGCGGCCCCGTCGGCGACGCCGGCCTCACCGGACGCAAGATCATCGTCGATACGTACGGTGGTATGGCTCGCCACGGTGGCGGTGCCTTCAGCGGCAAAGACCCATCCAAGGTCGACCGCTCTGCTGCATACGCAACCCGCTGGGTTGCAAAGAACGTGGTCGCGGCTGGCGCCGCAGATCGATGCGAAGTACAGGTTGCCTACGCCATTGGTGTGGCCCACCCCATGTCGGTCATGGTCGAAACGTTCGGTACCGAGAAGGTCGATCCAGAAGCAATCGAGGCTGCGGTGAACGCAGTGTTTGACCTGCGCCCTGGTGCAATCTTACGTGACCTCAATCTCAAGCGCCCGGTGTACAAGCAGACCGCAGCGTATGGCCACTTCGGCCGCGAAGGCGACGGCTTCACCTGGGAAAATCTGGACCGAGTCGACGACCTGAAGTCGGCACTCGGCCTGTAGCAGGCACTGATCCGGTCAACGCCGGATGGTTGTTGTGGCAAACGAATTCGCAGGTAACGCACCACCGTTGGTATCTGAGATGCCAACGGTGGTGCGCGTGCAGCCCGATGTTGCTGCGCTGCACCGCTCGTTTGATTACGCAGTCCCCGAAACGTGGCGTGCAGCGAACGACATCAATCTGAATGTCGGCAGCCGGGTGCGTATCGAACTGCATGGCCGCCGCGTGGGTGGCTGGGTCACGGAACTCGATCCAGACCCAGCTGTCGACGTAGAGCTGCGACTGCTGCAGAAGTGGTCAGGGCTCGGGCCAAATGGCCCCATGATCGATCTGGCGAATTGGCTTGCCTACCGATGGGTTGGTTCACCTGCAAAGGCGCTTCGCACCGCGTCGCCACCGAAGAACGTCTACCGCCTCCCGGCCGCTGCTGTCGCACGATGGACAGGTCCGGTCGATCCTAGCGCAGCACAAGTGTTCGAAGGAGAAGGATCCGTCGTCCGAGCAGCGCCCGGTACCGACAGGTGGCCACTGGTGTTGGCGGCAGCAGCACGAGGTAATCCGCTTCTACTCATGCCGACGATCGGTGCTGCCAAACAGCTCGCTGGCCGACTGCGGCGTTCAGGCCTCGAGGTAGCGCTGCTGCCTGACGACTGGGCGCGAGCAGCGGGCGGAGCAATTGTTGTTGGTACCAGAGCTGCGGTCCTTGGACCCGTGGGCGGCATTGGAGCGATCGTGGTGTTTGATGAACACGACGATGCCTACCGCGAAGAACGTACACCTACCTGGCACGCCCGTGAAGTCGCGATCGAGCGGTCGAGACGAGCCGGCGTGCCGTGTGTGCTGGTGTCGCCTGCGCCGTCTGTCGAGGCCGTGAATGCCCTGCCATTGAGCGTGCCTGACCGGCAACGTGAACACGCTGGATGGGCTGCGGTGTCGGTCGTCGACCGGCGCAGCGAACCACCCGGTCGACTCGGCCTGTTCAGCGAAGAACTTGTCCGTGCACTCAGCCTGCCTGGCCGCGTTGCATGCATTCTCAACCGCACCGGGCGGGTTCGGCTACTCGCCTGTGTCGCGTGCGGCGAGTTGACAAGTTGCGACACGTGCCAGGGCGCAGTGCGTCAGGTCGATGACTCCACATTGACGTGCTCTCGCTGCGGTGAACAACGTCCACCCGTGTGTGCAGCGTGCGGTGGCGCCCGGTTGAAGAACCTGGTCCTTGGGGTCTCGCGTGCTCGAGAGGAGCTCAGTGCATTACTCAACGAACCGGTTGGTGAGGTCACCGCGTCGGACTCCTCGGACGCTCATGCTCGGGTGGTCATTGGAACCGAGGCACTGCTGCGCGCTACGCCCGATCGGAATGCCCCCTGGACTTCTGTCGCGTTTCTCGATTTCGATCAGCACCTGACAGCGCTACGCCAGCAAGCAGAATCCGAGGCGATGGGATTGCTGGTTATGGCATCTCGACTCGTCGGGCCACGTCGTAATGGCGGCCGGATTCTGATTCAGACCCGCATGGGTGAACACCGTGTGCTCGACGCAGCACGCCGAGCCGACACGGGCCCGCTTACCGAAGCATGGCAGGAACAGGCTAAAGCGATGCGGTGGCCGCCGGCGGTCGCCCAAGCCGAGGTCTCCGGTAAAGGCGCCGCTGGATTCATCGAACGACTCGGGAACCCGATCGGCCTCGATGTGCTCGGGCCCAATGAAGACCGATGGTTGATTCGCGCCCCAAACAATGAGGCACTCGTGAGCGAACTTGCTCGGATCGACCGGGGCGACGATCGGCTTCGGTTAGCGGTGCACTAACGGTCCGCTATTTAGGCGGTGAAGGCCTGGCGGCGAGCTTCGTACATCGCAATCGATGCGGCCGTCGCGACATTGAGCGAACCGATCCGGCCGAGTTGGGGGAGGAACACCACCGAGTCACATTCTGCCAACGCTGCCTTTGACAAACCTCGGTCCTCGTGGCCGATCACCAGGCACATCGGTGTCGGCAGAACAGCATCATGTATGGCCACAGCCTGGTCGGCGAGCTCAAGTCCAACCAGCGAATGGCCCGCGGCTCGGGCCGCTTCGGTTGCTTTGGCAAAGTCGTCGTGAACGGTCCATGGCACAAACCGGTCAGACCCGAGCGCAGTCTTTCCGACGTTGGTGCTTGTCGGGTCGATCTGCATTGCGGCCAGATAGAGATGTTCAACGCGATATGCGGCAGCCGTCCGCAAGATCGATCCCAGGTTGTAGGGCCCGCCCAATCCCTCGAGCATCAGCGCGAGCCGCGGCGGTTCATTCTTGCGCCAGCTGCGATGGAGTCGTTTGAGTTCTGTGCTGGTGAGCTGCTTCATTCTTATTCCGTCTGATCGTCGGCTGCGTTGCTTGGCTTCAACCGCTCAGGGCGAGGCTTCACCACCAGGATCCGGTAGCCAGCGCGGCTAATCAGTCGGGTAGTCGGCCAACCCTGCTCGATCAGCCAACGTTGCAGCGAGTCGCTGCCAAGGTGTTTGTGCACCACCAGTTCGGCCCGGCCACCCGGCGCCAGACGGTCGAGCCAGAGCTCCAGCAACGGGTGCAGGTTTTTCTTGCCGATCCGGATCGGCGGGTTCGAAACAATGAGATCAAACTGCTGATCAGCCGGCATGTCCTCGGGTGCGTGCACCGAGATATCGAGGTGATGTTTCTTGGCATTCGCAGCACACAGATCGCGGGCTCGAGCGTTGACGTCGACGGCCCACACCTTGGCTGCTGGCGCTCGTCGTGCGACGGCGCACGCAATCGGTCCGTAGCCGCAGCCGACATCCAGAATTGTCTTTGCCTTGCCGGGTTTGGCTGCCTCAACGAGGAGCACCTGCGTGCCGTCATCGATCTTCATGCCCGAGAAGACACCTCGATCAACATCAAGTTCCATCGACAGATCTTTGAGCTTCAGCGGTACCTGTCGGACCTTGCTCGGGACCGATGGATTGTCTTCGAAATAATGTCCCTCAGCCACGAGAACGAATGTACTCCTTGCAGTGTTGCACCGCTCCGCTAGGGGCTATCGCCCGTATTGCTCGTCGCCCAAGCAATGTCGGCCCAGCGAGTGAACATCATTGGTGTTATCACTCGCGCTATTGGCTGGTCTTATGTTGGCTGAATATTCGCGCTGCGATACTGGTGCGGTGCGTATCTTGCTCGTCGAGGACGATTTTCAGCTTCCGGCTGCCACGGCTCGGGGCCTGCGGAACTCCGGGTTCGCCGTAGATGTCGCTGACCGCGGCGAAGATGCCTTGGCGAAGACGGCAGTGACTGAGTACGACGTTGTGGTGCTCGACCGCGACCTGCCGGGTATGCACGGCGATGATGTGTGCCGGTCGATCGCGGCTGGGTCAGCCCGGATCTTGATGCTGACTGCGTTTGACTCTCTCGACGACCGGGTAGCGGGGCTCGGCCTTGGGGCTGACGACTATCTGGTCAAGCCGTTCCATCTCCGGGAGCTCTTGGCGAGAATCCACGCGTTGGGTCGCCGGCCGGCGCAAAGCGCAGCGCCGGTGCTCGAGGTCGGCGATTGTCGGCTCGACCCGCACCAACGCGTGGTCCATCGGGCCAACCGAGTGATCAGCCTGACACCGAAAGAGTTCGGGGTGTTGGAGGTATTGATGAAGCAGAGCCCGGCTCCGGTGAGTGCGGAACTGCTCCTGGAAAAGGTATGGGGTGAGCACGCAGATCCGTTTACCAACGCAGTGCGGGTCACGATGGTGACGCTGCGCCGCAAGCTTGGTGCGCCGCCACTAATCGAGACCGTTAAGTCGGTCGGTTACCGGGTAACGGCGAGGTGATGGCTCGACTCGGCCTACGGGGTCGAGCTGCGGTTGGTTTCGCGGCAAGTTGTGCGGTTGCGATCGTTGTCTGTCTCGC
>DNHM01000178.1:0-1619 GCA_003485885.1 Acidimicrobiaceae bacterium | reverse complement strand
TTGGCACTCGATGACGCACCCGTCGAGCTGGACGACGTCCCGAGCGGTGGCCAGCTTGATACTGCTCAGTACGCATTTCTCGATGAGGCATTGGACAGGGCGGAGGAGAAGCAGTTCGATGCCACGGTCGTCCTCTTTGCTCAGATCGCAGTAGGCGTGGCGGTTGCCGGAACCCTGGCGGCAGGCGCCGTCGCGTGGACGCTGATGAATCGGCTGCTCGGCCCGGTGGAGCAGTTTTCGCTGGTGGCGGCGGACGCAGCCGTTGGTGACCTGAGCCAGCGGATCCGCCTCGATGGCCCTGACGATGAACTCAAACGCCTCGCTGACACGTTCGATGACATGCTCGAGCAACTGGAAGTGTCCTTCGAGCGGCAGAGTCAGTTCTCTGCGAATGCTGCTCACGAACTCCGCACACCCTTGGCCGTCATACGAGCAGAGCTCGATGCCGTACGTTCGACCTCGACCGCCTCGCCAGAACAGCTCGAGTTTGCAGAGGTCATTGACCGCGCCACCACCCGAGCGGAAGGTCTGGTCGGTGCGCTGCTGCAGTTGGGGAAGGCCGAGGCTGGTGTCCGTCGTATGGACAATGTCGATCTCGGCGAGATCGTTGGCGATGTCGTCCAACGACAGATTGTGGCTTTCACGAGCGCTGGCCTCCAGATTGAACTGGATCTCGGCGAGGGGGACACAGCCCAGGTCGATGGTGACGCTGCTCTACTCGACGTCATGGCCCTCAATCTGATCGACAACGCGCTCAACCACTCCCGGCCAGACACAACCGTCGAAATGTCCGTGATGTCGGAAACCGATGGCACCGTGACCCTGACCGTCTGCAACGAAGCCGATGGGCTCGATGACGATCTCACGAGACTCACCGACCCGTACCGCCGCGGTCGTCACACAGAACGTGGCCACGGGCACGGGCTCGGTCTGACGATCATCCAAACCGTCGCCGCTGCCCACAATGCCATTCTGTCGATTGAGCAACTGAATGACGAGAGGTTTCGGGCGATGGTTCACTTCCCGGCACCAGCGGTCTCGTCCGGTCAGGGTTGAGCCCGAGGGCACCACCGGGGACGGCCACATCAACCATACGTTCTCCAAATCTCGTCGATGTCATGTTCACAACATGAACACATCGATGAAACCCCAGCCCCGAGCGTTCCGTCGATCCATCGGCCCATGGCTGGTTACGGCGCTGTTGTTCATTCTCGCTTCGCTGCCGGTTGGCATGCGACTCGCGGACCCCGACGCCGCTGCCCAGGAAGACGCTGAGGCGGCTGCTGAAGTCGCGACATCTGAATCGCCCGGGCCGGTCGCCGCCGAACCGGAAGAGGCCGAAGGGCGAGAGGTATCGAACGAGGAGCACGAAGGAGGTGAGGACGGGGAAGCGGGTCAGGCCGAAGTCGGCGGTGGGTTCCTCTCGCGCTTCTTTTCTAGCGACGGCATTGTTCCCCGAGTCCTATTGCCAGTCCACATCGTGTTGAGCGGCCTCATGAACCTTGTTGGCCCGTTCCAGTTCAACAGTGTCATCCGGCGACGTTGGACGACTGTCCACCGTCGGCTCGGCTACACCTTCTTCCCGGCAGCGATCGGTGCCGGGATCACGGCAATCCTGA
>DNHM01000421.1:8664-12014 GCA_003485885.1 Acidimicrobiaceae bacterium | reverse complement strand
TGGGTGACCGAACGATGGCTTGGTGGGGTTCGTTCGCTTCCCGCTGCACCGGCGTCACTCGTTGACACCCGGGTCGCGCTCCATCGACTGGCCGCGTATGTCATTGCTCCCGTGCGCCACCGGGCAAACGGCAAGTTCGGTCTGAGGTGGACACTTGGCGGTTTTGGTACACCATTCTTTGGGGACAACCGACAGATCCGAGTCGAGGGCACCCAACTCATCGATCAACGAGCCGGGCACGTCACATCAGTACCGGTGACCACGCTGCAGGCAGCAGCCGACTTTCTCGATACCACCATCGACACCGAAACTGCAGCCGAGCACGATTCACCACCCGTCGGGGACGTCAACGAAACGCTCGCCGTCGATCCTGCGGCAGCCAACTTTCTTGGCAACTGGTACGGCATGGCCTTCGCGGCCCTTGAGAGTGTTCGAGCCGATGATGCATCGGTCGATGCCAGCAGGCCTCAATTGTGGCCTGGACATTTCGACCCGGCCATTGAAATCGGCGACGAAAACCATCGCGGGAGCTACGGCGCTTCTCCCGGAGACGATGTCATCCCTGAGCCGTACTTGTATGTGAGTGTGTGGTGGCCAGACCGCGTCAACATCGACGCTGCCGACCCACTATGGAACGCACCATCGTTCACTGGTGCCGTTTTGAAACTTGCCGACTTCGACGACGGCGACCCCGTCGACGTTGCTGGTAACTTCTTCGGCTCTATTCGTGATCTGATTGCCCGATGACGTCGCTCAAAACAGTCAGTGCCCCGAATACCCCGGTGACCATCGCACATCTCAGCGACGTCCCTGATCGTTCGCCGGTTGGTGCGCTGGTTGGCACTGTAGATCTGGTAATCATGCGCACCGGTGACGAAATCGCTGTGCTCTACGGCCGATGTCTTCACCGTGGCGCCCTTATGTCCGACGGCCACGTGACCGGCCAGGATCTGATCTGTGGTGTGCATGGCTGGGACTACCGCATTACCACCAGCATCTCGGCCTACAACAACGATGAACGCCTTCCTGTCTTCTCGTCCTGGATCCAGGGCGACGACATCATCGTCGATGCCGCCGAGGTCGGTGCTTGGGAGAAAGACAATCCTCAGCCGTATGACCGCGACAGCCACCAGGGCGCCTATCAAGACTTTCACGGTGCTCCCGAGGAACCCCATGTCGGGATAATCCGACAACTCGCAACCGAAGGTTTGTCGAAGCTCGGCCACCACGGACCGGTATCAGCCATGGGTGTTCCACGCGACCGGCTCCCGAGTTGGGACGACATCCAGGTTGTCACGGCCCAACTCGCCCGTCGTCCGTTACTCGATGATGTCGCGGTGAGTACCGGCATCACCATCGGCCCCAAGGCCACGGCTCCACTCGACCTCGACATTCCAATCTTCGTATCTGACATGAGTTTTAGTGCCTTGTCCGCGGAGGCAAAAATCTCGCTGGCCAAGGGCGCAGAACTTGCGGGCACCGGAATCTGTTCTGGCGAGGGTGGCATGTTGCCCGAGGAGCAACAAGCCAATAGTCGGTACTTCTACGAACTGGCATCGGGTCGATTCGGCTGGGACATCAACAAGGTCACCAAGGTCCAGGCCTTCCACTTCAAGTTCGGTCAGGGCGCGAAGACCGGCACCGGAGGCCATCTGCCTGGCCACAAGGTCACCGGCCGAATTGCCGAGGTCCGCAACCTGGACGAAGGCCAACCTGCGGTTTCCCCGGCGACGTTCCCCAACTTGATCACCCTGGACGACTACCGCGAGGTCGCAGCAGCAGTGCGAGAAACAGGCGGTGGCATTCCAATTGGCGCCAAGCTGTCTGCCCAACATGTCGAAGCCGACATCGACGCCGCACTCGATATCGGCGTGGACTACATCATTTTGGATGGACGTGGCGGCGGCACGGGTGCTGCACCAACAATCTTTCGCGATCACATATCGGTGCCGACTATGGCCGCCCTTGCTCGAGCTCGTCATCACCTCGATACCTCGGATCGAAGCGATGTCACCCTGGTGATCACCGGTGGACTTCGTACCCACACCGACTTCGTGAAGGCGTTGGCACTAGGCGCCGACGCCATTGCGGTGTCGAATTCGGCGATGCAGGCCATTGGTTGTATTGGCATGCGAGCGTGCCACACCGACAACTGCCCGGTCGGCATCGCTACCCAGAAGAAGGACCTACGGCTGCGTTTAATCATCGACGATGCCGCCGCCAGGCTCGCCCGGTTCTTCGAAGCGAGCGTCGAACTCATGTCAGTGCTCGCTCGTGCATGCGGACACGACTCCCTCAGCGATTTCACCATCGATGACCTAACCACATTCGACCGCACCATTGCCGACCTGGCTGGCGTTCCGTGGGGCGGCGTCCCTCGCCGCTGAAGGTCCTGTCGTGAAACAAACGGTGATGACACCAACGCGTTATGAAGGCGACCCGGTCAAAGGTTCGCGTTTCATCGTCGACATCGTGTCCGTGACGAACGAGTCCGAGGCCCGGCACACTCTGGCGTCCATTGGTGGTGAATTTCCCGATGCATCACATCACTGCTGGGCGTGGCGCATCGCACAACCGGCGATCGAGCGATCCAGCGACGATGGCGAACCAAGCGGCTCTGCAGGAAGACCGATCCTGGCCCAGCTTGCTGGCCGCGATCTGGTTGACACCGCGGCCATCGTGACTCGTTACTTCGGCGGCACAAAACTTGGTGTTGGCGGACTGGTGCGCGCCTACGGCGGCGCCGTCGGCCATGCACTCGACGGGTTACGCCTTGTGCCGTGGATCGCAATGACCGAACTCTGCTTCGACCACGACTACGCACATACCGACGCGATCGAACGTCTTGTGCACGAGGCCGCAGGCACCATTCTGGATCGTTCGTTCACCATGT
Organism: Acidimicrobiaceae bacterium; assembly: GCA_003485885.1. Classification (GTDB taxonomy): domain Bacteria; phylum Actinomycetota; class Acidimicrobiia; order Acidimicrobiales; family UBA10347; genus UBA10347. The sequence goes on along the minus strand of DNHM01000421.1, from coordinate 9,121 downwards.
CGGTTTCGTTGCACATCCGACTGCCTGATGCGGCCATTGTCGATTTTGCCAGTGCGATCGCTGACCTCACCGCGGGGGCGATCGTGCTTGAGAACAACGACTGTTGATCTCAGGGGGCGACGTTGCCCACGTCGAGCCAGTACCCACCGGTGTCGAGGTGTTTGACATGTCCCGCGGTTGGTGTTGCGAAATGTGTGCCGATGAACAGGACATCAGAGTCGACGTACTTGGCAAGCAGACCCTCGCGTGTCGCCTGGCCCGCTGCCTGGTCGGAGTCAGCGCTACTGCACCAATCCAGCCGCGTCATCTGACACGGGTGATGGATGCAATCGCCGGTAATGAGGGCTTCGGCATCGTTCGACGTGAGATGGATGCTGCAGTGACCGGGGGTGTGACCGGGTGTGGGTTCGAGCTGCACCCCGGGACACACCACATGTTCCCAATCGACAAGATCGAC
>DNHM01000421.1:0-8563 GCA_003485885.1 Acidimicrobiaceae bacterium | reverse complement strand
CCGTCGTCGCCAGCATCACTATCGTTCATCCAGAAGTCGAACTCTTTCTCCGCCAATAGATACCGGGCGTTTGGGAAGGTCGGTACCCATTCGCCGTCGACGAGCATGGTGTTCCACCCCACATGATCAACATGAAGATGGGTGCACAGAACAGTGTCGATCGACTCGCGAGGATAGCCGGCCGCCTCCAAGTCTTGGAGGAAGTCCGTCTGCAGGTTGGTCCAGCTGGGGACACTGCGTTGTTTGTCGTTACCTATGCACGTATCCACGATGATGCGTTGCTCACCGGTATCGATGACGAGAGCGTGGATGCTCATGATGAGCCGACCATCGTCGTCCATGAAGTGGGGTTGCAGCCACGAGATCTCGCTCGCAGCCTCGCGGGTGGCATCGGGCAGGATGAATTTGGTCCCACCTGCCACCTCCATCTCCACGATGCGCGACACGGTGAAATCACCGATCTGCCAGGTATTCATCAAACCGGTCATCTTGTGCCCCTACTCAGCCGATATTCGGCACGACGTCGGTCATGAACGCTTGCATGGCCTCTAGCCGTGCGCCTGGGCCTCCTGGTGCGGTGATGTCGACCAACACATGGTCGACGCCGATGCTCTTCCACTGCGACATGCTGTCGATCATCTGTTGGGTGTCGCCTGCGATGGACAACGCTGGCCGCATGTTCGAGGCCGGGTCAAGATACAACCGCACGGACAACTGCATGTCGTCCACGTTTCGGCCAGCTTCNNACGGTCAACTCCTGGACCCGTTCCCACTCTTCTGCGACCCGATCGATCGGCTCGAACGCGGCATGGAAACAGTCGCCAAAGCGAGCAGTCCGCCGATAGGCAGGCTCAGACGCGCCGCCGATCCATACCGGCACACGGTCTTGTACTGGTTTGGGCTCGAACTTGATTTCGGGAAACGAATAGAACTCGCCGTCATAACTTGGTGTGTCGTGGGTGAAGAGCGCATCGAAGATCTCGAGCTGTTCGTCGGCCCGTTTGCCCCGGTTGTCATACGGCATACCCAGAACCTCGAACTCTTCTCGCATCCAGCCGATGCCTGCGCCCAGGATCGCTCGGCCTTCGGATAACACGTCGAGTGTGGCGATGAGTTTGGCGGTCTGTACCGGCGGCCGGTAGCCCATGATCAACACGGTCTGGCCGAGTTTCATCTTCTCGGTAATGGCTGCGACAAACAGCAGCGTGCCAATCGGGTCAAGCCACGCCATCGAGTTTGGGGCGGGGAAACTACCGTCGTCGGTGTAGGGGTACTTCGACGAGATATCGGTCGGCCAGGCAATATGGTCGCTGACCCAGCCCGAGTGAACACCGAGACGTTCTGCCTCGGCACAGAATTCTTTGAGTGCGCTGCGGGTTGCGCCTCGGCCTAGCTGCGGTAGGTGAACACCGATGTCCATTAGCGGCCCTCGAATTCTGGTTCGCGCTTCTCGACAAACGCTTTCGACGCTTCGAGGTGATCAGCGGTCGTTCCGGTGTGGCGATGATGGGTTGCTTCGAGCTCGAGTGTGGTTGCGAGATCACCGGTGACTGCCCGGTTGATGTTCTCTTTCATGTACCGGTATGCAATTGGCGGGCCAGACGCCAGTCGAGTGGCCGTCGCTTGCCACTCGGTTTCGAACGTGTCAGCCGACGCGGTCCAGTTCACGATGCCCAAGTCACGTGCGGTGGCCATATCAAGTCGCTCGGGTAGGAAATACATCTCTTTGGCTTTTGCCGGGCCAACGAGTTGGGTCAGAAACCAGGTCCCGCCGTAATCCCCAGCGAGCCCGACTCGTGCGAACGCGGTTGTCATAACCGCGCTGTCGAGCGCAATACGCATGTCGCATGCCAGCGCCAGCGATAAGCCCGCACCCGCTGCCGCGCCACCGATGGCAGCCAACGTTGGTTTGGGCATGGAGAACAACGCGCCGGCGGTTTCCCGATGACTCAGGCGCTGCTGGTGCACGCCTTCGTCCCAACTCGTGCCAGCGGTTGATCCGGCACCGCCGCCTTCGGCAAACCCCTTCACATCACCACCCGCGCAGAACGCGCCGCCAGCGCCGGTGAGCACGACGCAGCGCACATCCGCGGCGGTCTCAACATCACGTAACGCGATGGCCAGGCCGTCGAGCATGCCGTCGGTCATCGCGTTGCGGCGCTCGGGACGATTCATTGTGATCACGGCAACGCCGTGGTCATCCACCTCGGCGGTCAACGTGTCTGTGCCTGTATCAATACTTCTGGCCATTGGCTTCTCCCCTTGTGTTCTGGGAGAAGCCTTGCATCCGCGCCGGTATGGAACGAAAACGGCGACTGAAAAGCACCAAACCCACTTGAGAACGCACGCGCGCACTCAAGCGGGGTATCGATGTTGCAGTATTTGGGAGTGGCTAGTTGAACGTGCGCCAACGGCGTTGAGCAGTCCAAGCACGACCAACAGTCCGGTTTCAGAACCGGTGCTGGGCACGTCTGCTGGCTCCTCTTCGACTGGTTCTTCATCGTCGGTCTCCCGTGTGGTCGGAACCCTCGAAGCTGATCCGTTCGGTGCCCTGCACCGTTGTTTGGGCTGCGCTGTCAGCGTGAGAAACGTGTTCCGGATCTAACGGGGAAATCCACTTGGATCCGAGCGTTCGACAGCAGCCTGTGTTTCGGCCTTTTCCTTGATTCCCTCGATGACACGTTGCATGTTCTGCTGGTGTTCTCGCTGGCGACCAGCGACGATCCGAGCCTCTTTGTCGGGCATCGCTTCGATCGCGGGGGTCAATCCTGACCGGCCGGGGCCGAGCCGCACGTGGTACCGCAGTCGGCTCCCTCCAGGAACCTTCTCGACGGTGAATCGCCACTGAGCGGCGGGCGCCTCAGGGTCGGCCACGCTCCAGGCAAACTCGCGTGGCGGATCCCACACGGTCACGTGAGAGGTGGTGGACCATTCTCCGACCTGGGGGTGTTTGTTGTGTCCGGTGAAGGTCGATCCCACACCAGAATCACCGTCGGGATCGTCCCATTCACCGCCCTGGAACTCTTCGCTGAACTCGGCTGACAGATTCACATCACTCACGAACTCCCACACGATTTCGGGCCGAGCCTTGATATCGATCTCGACCAACTGGCCGGGACCGTCGACGATCGATCGAGGTTCGCTTCGTCCTTCGGCAAGGGTGCGTCCGTATCGATCGAAGTAGGTGATGTCGCGGGCCGGATACCGACGACTCGTGGCTTTGAAGTCGGTGCCGACCGTGTAGGCAACCGGGAACAGACAAATCTGGGTGACGTCGTCGGGTAGATCAAGCAGCTCGGCAACAGCATCGGCCTCGTTGAGATACATCGTGGTCCACACCGTGCCCAGGCCCCGAGCCCGTAACGCAACCATAAAACTCCACGCCGACTGGATGACCGAGTCGAATAAGCCTGGGCGCCCGCTTCCGTCATGGCGGCCGATGACCGTCGGAATGACCAGTGCCGGGGCTCGAGAGATGTTCTCGCCAAGGTGTTTTGCACCCTGCATGAGCGCCTCGTTCTGGTGACCAGTGCCCTTCAGCCGATCGGCTGTCTGGATGACCCAGTCGACACCAGCCGATAGATACAACTCAGCCATACGGTCCTTGGTGTCCTGATCGCGAATGACAATCCACCGACGGCTTCCGTTATTGCCACCGGTTGGTGCTTGTTCAGCGACATCGATGCAGTCCAAGATCGTCTGGTCATCCACATCGCGTTCGAAATCGAGCCGACGACGAACGCCTCGAGTTGTCATCAACGCGTGATCTACGAGCGAGTGATACTGATCTGTGCCCGGTTCGAACTCTGGTGTAGGTGCAGCCATACTCCATACTGTGCGCCAGTTCCCCGGCTGACAAATCCATTCACATGTTGGTGCAGTCAGCTGGGGTTTCGAGCAACACCAGCGGTGAAATACGAGACTGCCTTGGGACGGCCAACATAGGACGCTTCGATCCACTCAATCGCGAAACCGGCGTCAGCGATCAGTTCGGCGATCGGCCGGTTCAGATGGCAACCATCGGCGACTCGCTTTTGCAGCGGCGTAATACGGTCCTGCCACTTCTTAACGTCGGCGTCGGGGGCTGCTCCGTGTTCCACGAAGTGAAGCGTGCCACCAGGACGAATGACACGACGGAGCTCAGCGAGCGCTGCGCCAGCATCGGGAATCGTGCACAGGGTGAAGGTGAGAACGCCCGCGTCACAGCTGTTGTTTTCAAGCGGTAGCCGCTCGCCGTCGAGGCCGACGAACTCGACCTCGAATGATGATGCGGAGATACGACCAGCTGCCAACTTTTGCCCGATCACGGCAGGGTCGACCGCATACACCCGGGTGACCGCTTTGGGCATGTGCGCGAGATTCAGGCCGCTGCCGAATCCCGGTTCAACGACAACACCTTCGATGCCCCGCAAACACTTCTTGCGCCATGCACTGACGTCGTCGGTGCCGAGTGTCAGATCGATGAGCCGCGGGAGCAGCTGATTTCGCCAAAGGGCCATCACATCAGTATGACTGGAGATCAGTTTGACCATCGCCTCAAGTCTGTGCGGCAGAGGGTTGTAGTTCGGTCAGCCCACAAGCCTGGTCTGGATGCTGTTGTGACCGACAACGGCCAACCGGTTAGTACACCTGGGTGATGGTGCGATGATGTTCTCCGAAGGAGCGCGCGTCGGGCCCGAGCACGGCTATCGACCACAGCCGATAGTCCAGTGCAGGACCGCCCACGACGGTTCCTCGCTCAGACAACGCCACGGTCAACTTCGCGCCGGCGTACACCGTTGCCCATCGAATCGCATGTTCTGCGTGTGAGTCTGCGGGCACGATCAGTCGGCCATCAATGTGTTCGGCCAGGGCAAGTTCGTAATTCATAATGCCGTAGTGCCGAAACACCCGGGGCAACATGTAGTCGGGGTACACCGGGAAACTGTCGTAGCCAGAAAATCCTGCGTCGCCCCACCCAACACCGGCTGCCATGATCGCTGCAGCGAGATGAGCAAGCTTGTCGAAGTGAGCGATACCAGCGTCGGTTGTTGGCCGGTCAACGAACGCCGGGATCGTGTCGATGAGCAGCCGAACGATCTCACTGCCATCACGGCCAGCTTCCTCGACGAGATGTCGGGCACTTCCATCCCAACGTTGTTGCAGTGTCGCCGCCGTGTGGCGGAGCGTTTGCACTCGTTCAGGGATGAGCTGCAACACGCCTCGACCAGCAAAGAATGCAGCGCCTTCGGCATCGGACAGGTTCGCGAACCAATCGAGGTCGATCCCGTTCGCACCAAGTGTTCTGGTGAAGCAGGTAAAGATCCCCGGCGCGTCGTCGAGCCATTCGCCGTCGTGTTCAGCGTGCCAGACGGCTTCGCCTTCGGGCGGCCACAGACAGGCCATCACCGATACGCCAAGCGTCACGTAATCGAACCACCATTGGTCGACCCGGTTAGTTGGTGTGCCCGGGTAGTCGAACTCGGGCAGCGGAAACTCGGTGCCTGCCCAGAGGTCGGCAAGCACTTCGATGGCGGCCAGATCAACGGTTACTCCCCACTCTGCAGGGGGCGGGGTGTTTTGTAGGTCGACAACCATCATGCGAACAGCGATTCGCCGAGCCAGCCGCCTTGGGCCGGTCCAGGAAGGACAAAGAAGATACCGCCACCGATGGGTTTCACATAGTCCTCGAGCGGCTCGCCATCAAGACGGGTTTGCACCTCGAGGAAACCAGTACTCAGCGCCCGCTGGTAACAAAGAAACAGCAGTCCCTGATCAAGTGTGCCGTCTCGGTCTGCACCATTCAGATAACTGAACCCACGGCGGAGGATGCGGCCGGTACCGGGTGTTCGGGGGTTAGCCAGCCGCATATGGGCACGCCGAGGGATGGCGTCGTCGTTTGGATTCGACACGAACGTCGGCTGATCTCCTTCGGCCTGTTGGCCAAGTGGAGCGCCGGTGTCGCGGTGGCGACCAAAGATCTGTTCCTGACGCACGAGCGCTGCGGTTGCCCAGAACTCGATGAGCATGCGAATGATGCGCGCCGCTTGATAGGTGCCGCCGACAGCCCACTCCGGCTCGTCATCGCCGGGCTGGACCCACACGAACTCGCGCATAACGTCTACGTCAGCTGGGTCGAGGTTCGATGTTCCGTCGCGAAATCCCAATAGATTCCGCGTGCGCGCGACCTGCCCTGGCCGTTCGGGCAGCAGCTGGTTGTAGCCCTCCTGCACCCACCGGAGCCGTAGCTGACGACCTGTTACTCGCGCGATCTGATGGAGTGCAAAGACCGCAGTTTGCTGATCGGGTGCCGTGATGGTGACCGAAAGATCACCGCCGGACAGTTCGTCACGCACAAGCCGGTCATTAAAGAACCGGGGCATGGGGACGAGTTCTCGAGGCCGCTGATCGCTCAGGCCAAAACGATCGTCGAACAGGCTGGATCCAACCGCAAGCGTGACCGACACCCCGGTGGTACCCGTTAACTCATCGACGACGCCGGAATCGGCAGGCGGCAGAAACTCGTCGACCGGTTCGATCGCCTGGTTACTCATGAGCCGTTCGACCTCGGTCGACAGGGCTTCCATGGCGCCAACCAGCGCAGCGCGGTCAGCAGTAATGACGTCGAACGATGCGACCAGTCCAGCAGGTGCTGGCGCAAGCAACACACCACCTTGATGGTCACCAAAGAAGCTCACCGGGGTGAGTGATGCTGTCGGCTGCAGTGACGCGAGCTCACCGTTCGCTGTCTCGGTCGGTGCTGTCTCGGCCCCGGCCACCTGGGCTACGTCGCTTCCCGAGCAGGCTGTGGCCAGTCCTGCGACTGCTGCAGCGCCAGCCCCAGCAAGAAAGGCTCGACGGGAGCCGACCGCAGGCTGTGGCTCGTTGTCTGCAGATGGGTCCGTCGGCACAACGTCCATTGTGGTCCCTCCTGCCACCTCTGCCGCATCACCCAACCACGGTTTCGCCACAGTTTCTCGGCCCGGTGTGTCTAGGCCCGGTGTTTCTAGGCGAACGCGGGAAGAATCGACTCGCCGATAAGCCGGGTGTTTGCTTCGACATAGTCGGGTGGACAACCTTGGGCGAAGATGATCGTCTCGGCTCCGGCCTGGCGATAGGCGTTGATCTGCTCGATGCAGTCGTCGGGCGATCCTGAGATTGTGTACTTACTGACCAGCTTGGTGAAGTCCTGGTTGTACTGCTTGCTCAGCTGCTCGTTCGCCATCTCGAGAGCCCGATCGCGGCTCTCATGCACACACGTGAAGATGTACAGGCCACCCTGCACCGCGCCGGCCGGGCGGCCCGCTTCAACGCTGAAGTCGGCAATCTTGCTCATCGAGTCGGCCAGCATGTCGGGTGTGTACATGTACGGCATCCAGCCATCGCCGTATTTGGCGACCCGCTTCATTGCCACATCCTTGCGACCCGCAACCCAGATCGGCACACGTGGCTTCTGGATCGGGCTGGGCGAGATCGTGATGTCGTTCAAGGTGGTGAACCGACCATTGAAGCTCACGTTCTTCTCGGTGAGCAACAGGTTGATCACCTCGAGTGCTTCGTTGGTGCGAGCACCCCGCTCCTCGACCGGCACACCGACCGCTTCGAACTCACGTGGATTTTCACCACCCACACCGATTCCCAACGAGAACCGCCCACCGGAGACAACGTCGAGCATGGAGACCTGTTTGGCCAGCAGCGCTGGCGGGTAGAGCGGCACCAGCACGATGCCGCTGAGCAGCTTGATCCGTTCGGTCGCCCCGGCGGCTGCTGCAAGCGCCACGATATTGTTCGCCGTCGGCACATAGAAGCTGATGTGCTCGCCAGTCGACAGGTAGTCGAAACCCAGGTCCTCGGCCATACGGGCCTCAGCCTTGGCATCGTGTAACAGCTTCAGTGCAATCCCAAACTCCATGCCACGAACTTAACGCTGCCTGGGGTGTGGGGATAACTTCGCGATATGAGTCGACCCATTTCGATCCACCATCGCAGTTACGAAACCGAGGCCTTCGACGAAGGCAACGGCACCATGAGGCTCGTCGGCCGACTGGTCGATACCAAACCGCAGGGCTTGGGGATGGCCGACGGTGAACCGCTGGTCATTCACGACATGATTGTGGAGATGATCGTTGCCGGCGACACCTTCGAGATCCTGGACATCACGACCACCATGCAGGTACGCCCTTATGGCCAATGCACCCAGGTGTTGGACTCGTACCAACAACTCGTGGGAGTGTCGATCGCTCGAGGGTATAGCCGCAAGGTCAAGGAGCTCTTTGGTGGACCCATGGGGTGTTCTCATATCGGCGCTTTGCTTATTGCGCTCGCACCGGTAGCGGTGCAAGCAAGTTGGGGCCTGGCCCGACTTCACGATGACCCAGCCGTGTGGTCAGGAGCCGAACGCGACGAAGCTGATGCCGAGCGGCGGACCAGGCTCAACACGAATACGTGCCATGTCTGGAGCGCAGATGGAGAACAGATCTCTCGCCTCAACCGAGGCGAGGAAGCCGAACGTCCGGAATGGGAAGCAGTCCGGTTGACGAAGTTAGGCCTCTAGCGGAAACGTGTGGGCGAAGGCTGCGAACCC
>DNHM01000566.1 GCA_003485885.1 Acidimicrobiaceae bacterium | reverse complement strand
GGCACTTTTCATTCCCGCAGCCATTATCGGAATGGCAGGATTTGTTGCTTATGGCGCCCTCTCCGACGATGGCCCCGAGGTAGCCACCGGCAACCAGGATGTGGTCGTAACCCAGACCGAGGTCCCCACATCCTCACCTGAGACACAGCCGGTGAATCCCTCAACAGTTGCAGTGCCAGCTCCAACTCCAACCGCACTGACAGTGCCAAACCCGGCTCCAGCTCCAGCGGCTGCCGCCGTGCCGACAACAACCACGCCAACTGCGACTGCAGTGCCAACAGTTCCTCCTGGACCGGCACCCACGGCGACTCCCGATCCAAGCACTGCGACCGTCTCCTGCAGCGGCGTCCCTGCAACCGCCGACACCGACCAAACGTTCGGACCGCTCGCAGCCGTCACTGTTCCTCCCGAGGCTGCTGCCGGTTTCCAGTTCACATGGAACTTCGGCAACGACACTCTCGCTACCTCGCCGGTCAGCGGCGACATCAGCTACGCCCAGGCTGGCACGTACACCATCAACTTGACCGGAACCAATGCAACAACCGGCGCGACCTTGTCGGCAACATGCGGCACGGTCACCGTCGCCGAGGTCGTGGCAACACTGCAAGTTGCGTGTTCTGTCTCCTCGGTGGATACCCAAGTCGAGTTGACTGCGGCCAGGGCCGGCGATGTCATGCGAGTCACCACCACATGGACCCCAGCCGACGTTCCCCTCCGATTGCAGTACGAGTTCGAGCCGACCGACGCTCTCATCATCATCGGCCCAGCTACAACCGGCGACACACAGACCAACGCGTTCGGCAGCAACGACGGCGTCTTCTCTATCTTCTGGCGATACGTCGAGACCGGCGAGACCGGCCGGCTCAGCTGCCCTGCCTATCCCGGCAGCGAGCCCGCCCCTTCACCGACCGCTATCCCGTGTACCTACGCCACCGCTATCACAGGCTGCCTATCCGGGTCGTGATACACGCAGGAGTCGCTACTGGTCTCAGGTTTTCACCGCCGAAATCGGCTCGCCTACTAGCCGCTGCCCCGCTTGCGCCAACCACGGTGATCAGTTAAGAACCGGCGCCCGACTGAACTTCTTGCCCGGTGCATCAAGTACTTCCCCGACAACATCGATCGGCCTCTAGCAATGGGACCTACCGAATGACCAAAGCTTCAACCCACGGTGACGCTTCAAACCATGTGCTCGGTCCGCTTGAGGATCTTGTTGATGGAGAGTCGAGAGCGTTCGAGGAAATCGGCGAGTACGGCATCGTGGTGTGCAATGTGCAGGGCGAGATCTACGCGCTCGAAGACAACTGCTCACACGCCGACACACCGCTCAGCGAAGGACAACTCCGGGGCTGGCACATCACGTGCCCGCTGCACGGCGCGAGCTTCGACATTCGCGATGGCAGCCATGGCGGACCACCAGCGTGGGAAGGTGTGCCGTGTTACAAGGTGGCACGAGTCGACGGCGAAGTCGTGGTGTCGCTCGAAGCGCCACATTCCACCGACGACGTGTCCAACGGCCTCGGCGGCGTCGACGGCATGTTCGAGACCCGGTAGTGCACCATCTGGCAGATCGGCATCTGACACGAAACGCCTGATCTGTCGCGGCCGCACAACCGGCGTTGGTGATGGGATCGGACATGAGCCCGTCCGATTTCGGGATCCGTTCGAGCACGGATCAAAACGTGTTAGTCAAAGAGCGCGAAGACTTCTTCGAAAGCCTCGAACTGGCCACCCGACGCAGATGACGGCACCAGGATTGGTGTCTTCAGTCCCGTGTCGTACCACGCTTGCAGGCCTTCTCGAACTTCGTCGGCCGAGCCGTACAACGTGACATCACTCAACCATTTGTCGGTCAACAGACCAGGGATAGCCGCCCGGTCTTTCGCCGCGAGCGCAGCCTCGACGGCTTCCATCTCTTCCTGGTAACCGTTCTGCTTCCAGTAGTTGCGATAGTTCGGCAGGGCGACATAGAACTGCAGCGTCTTGCGGTTCACCGCAGCTGCAGCTTCCCGATCATCGGAGATACACGTCGGGATCATGTTCCCCATCCAGAAATCGTCGCCGACATCGGGCATGCGCTCAAGTGAGCCTGGCATGGCCGAGCGGGCAGCGTTGGCGAACACCATGCCCTCGCCGATCTCGGTTGCGGTCGAGATCATCTTGTCTCGCATCGTGGCTAGCGTGATGGGCGGAAGCGTGATCCTGGGTTGGGCCCGCATGGTCTCCACGAACTCGCGAATATCGCCCAGTGGTTTGCCCGGGTTCACGCCCAACTGCTTGTTTGCCGGCGCATGGCTCACACCGATACCGAATCGGAACCGACCCTCGCTGATCTCGTTGATGTACGACGCAGTGGCGGCATAGTCGAGGACGTTGCGGGCATAGATATTCACGATCGAGGTACCGAACTCGATGGTCGAGGTTTCGTGGGCCATCGATAGGCACAACCCGAGCGCATCGCCCAGGCTCGGACAATAGATACCGGAGAAGCCGCGGCTCTCGATCTCCTTTGCCAGTTCGATGGTGCGGGTTCGACGGCTCGGCACTGCGGCCAGTGAGAGAGCAGGAAGTTGTGACATGTTGGTTCCTCTTGGTGAAGATCAGATGGCGCCAGACTCGCGCATAGCACTGATCTGATCCCAGTCGTATCCGAGCTCGACGAGCATGAGTTCGGTGTCGGCACCTAGTTCAGGGGCAAACTTGCCGGGCACGACCGGTGTATCCGACATCTGGATTGGTGAGCCAACCATACGCACCGTGCCCCATTCAGGATGCTCAACCTCTTGCAGATACCCATTGGTCCAGTTGTGTTCGTCGGCGGCTGCTGCCTCATAGTCGTTCACTGGCGCCCACCGGCACCCGATCGATTCGAGGATCACGCCCCACTCCTGGCTGGACTTCGTGCGGAACGTCGGAGCCAGTATTTCGAACAACGCCTTGCGGTCCGGACCGGTAAGAACACGAGGCTGGAATCGCGGATCGTCGGTGAGTTCGGGCATGCCGACTACGGCACCGAAGGCTTCTCGTTTATCGGGAGTTACTCCGACCAAGGCAATCCACCCATCAGAGGTTTCGAGGATGCCATAGAACGAATGCAGCAACGGATGCCCATAGTTCGATGGCCTCTGCTGCACACCACTCAAAAAGAACGCGGTGTACTCGGCGCATTGCGCATACAGCTGACTTCCTACGAGCGACACGTCGACCCGTTGGCCTCGGCCCGTGCGTTCCCGAGCCATCAGTGCACCGAGCACACCAATAGCCATGTTCTGACAGCCGATGTGATCGGCGATGGTGGCACCAACGGGTGTCGGGCCGGTCTCGTCGGTACCGGTCGTGCTGATCAGCCCGCCAGCTGCTTGCCCGGCAAGATCAGCGCCTTCTCTCGCAGCCGCAGGGCCCGCTGGCCCAAAGGTCGTGCCCATGCCGTAGATGATCCGAGGGTTACGTTTGACAGCGTCTTCATAGCCCACACCCCACTCGTCGAGTGTGCCTGCCTTGAAGTTGGAGATCACCACATCCGCCGTCTCGACCAACTTCAAGAAGACTTCGGCGCCTTCGGGGATGCGCAGGTCCATAGTCACGCTGCGTTTACCCCGGTTGTTTCCAATGAAGTACGGCGCACGTTCATCGTGAGGTCCGATGGGAATCCACCGACCCTGGTCACCCATACCGGGCAGCTCGACCTTGATCACGTCCGCACCCATATCCGCCAGCGTTTGTGCCGCTTGCGGACCCTGAATCAGCAAACCAGCGTCGAGGACGCGGACTCCATCAAGTGCTCCCATGGCTTTCCCCCTAGCCGGTACGTGTGAGCGAGTCTCGCATATCCTCGTCACATGACTAACAAGACACACGAGTGTTTCCGAGTAGAGGTAATCGACAAGGTTGGGATGGTCACGATGATCCGCCCCGAACGCAGCAACTCGATGATCCCGTCGTTCTGGACCGAACTTCCTACAATCGTCGATGAACTCTCCAATGGCGGCAACGTGCGGGCCGTGGTGCTCGCGGCCGAAGGCCGGAACTTCTGCTCGGGCATGGACCTCGAGGTCTTTGGCAACAGTGAAACCATCGGCGGGTCAGGTGACGGGGCGAAGACCAAGGGCTACCGCAGCCGACGAAATGAACATTTTCGCAGCACCGCGCTGAAACTGCAAGACACCTTCACCGCGCTGGAGCGGGCTCGCATGCCGGTGTTGTCTGCGATCCAAGGAGCGTGTGTCGGCGGCGGCATTGACATGGTGTCGGCCACCGATATGCGGTACACCACCGAGAACGCCTGGTTCAGCATCCATGAGATCAACATTGGCATGACCGCCGACGTGGGCACCTTGCAGCGCATGCCCAAGCTCGTTCCCGAGGGCATCGTGCGGGAACTGGCCTATACCGGGCGCCGTTGGAGCGCCCAAGAAGCCAA
>DNHM01000470.1:5428-22562 GCA_003485885.1 Acidimicrobiaceae bacterium | reverse complement strand
GGTCGACGATAGGAACAGGCCCATCAGCAGGCCGCCCATGAGCCATCGCATCTGACTCGTCGACAATCCGTCAGACGGGCCAACCGGCTCATCGAGCTTGGTCGTTGCTGTCATCTTTGACCCTGGTTCCCCACAGCTTCATCGTGCCACCACCGGCACATGGTGAGTTAGCGCTGGGAGTGGGTGCGGATCGCAATAGGTGCTGTCTCCGGGCCCCGCACTAAGTTCAGTAGTGAACTTGGGGGTTGGGTATGCATGATCTGGTAATTACGAATGGCATGGTGGTCGATGGGACCGGCGCAAGCGCTCGACGCGCCGACGTTGCCGTAAACGATGGCGTGATCACCGAAGTCGGTGATCTCAACGGCCAGCAGGCCCAGCGAACGATCGACGCCGACGGCCACATCGTTAGCCCTGGTTTTGTCGATGTCCATACCCATATGGATGCTCAAATTGCATGGGATCCCTTGGGCGAGTGTTCGTGTTTTCACGGCGTAACAACAGCGGTCATGGGCAACTGCGGCTTCACCCTGGCCCCGGTGAACTCCGATGAACGCGAGCTCGTCGTTCGTAATCTCGAACGGGCCGAAGATATCTCCGCCGATGCCATGGCAGCCGGTATTGATTGGTCATGGGAGACGTTCCCCGAGTATCTCGATTTCGTCGATGCCACGCCCAAGGGCATCAACTACGCCGGTTACGTCGGCCATTCAGCGCTGCGCACCTGGGCGATGGGTGAGCGAGCGTTTGAAGAAGCAGCGAACGACGATGACATAACGAAGATGGCTGCCCAGGTTCAGGCGTCGATGCGGGCAGGAGCGATCGGCTTCACTACATCGGTCTCGGGAAATCACGAGACGTCCGACGACCGGCCGGTGGCCAGTCGATTCGCGAGTCGTTCCGAGATCAATGCACTTGTTGGAGCGATGGCTGAGCTCGGCCCTGGCGGCATCTTCGAGTTGGCACAACACCCGAACATGCGGTCGAGCGATCCAGAGAAACGCGAGGACTACGCCCGGTGGTTGATCGATCTTGCCGTGTCGACCGGGGTGCCGCTCACGTATGGCATGTTGGCGTTTGGTACCGAAGAGCACAAGTGGAAGCCGGTCGTTGAGCTGCTCGACCGCATCACCGCCGAGGGTGGCACTGCGTGGGGGCAAGCGCACTCACGACACTTCGGTGCGATCCTGTCGTTCCAGACGCAGTTGCCGTTCGACGCACTTCCGGTATGGAAAGAGTTCCGGGCTCAGTCACTCGACGAACAACGTCGGGCACTAGCTGACCCGACCATGCGGCAGCGACTGATCCATTCTGCTGACACCGCCGAGTATGGCCGGGCGATCGGCACCGAGGCCCGCAAACCTGAATGGCAGTATGTCTTCCCGGTCACGGCTGGTTTGCCGCCGTACGAGACGATCGCCGAGCTCGCAGCTGCTCGGGGAACATCACCGATGGAGACGTTCATCGATATCGCGGTCGAGTCAGACCTAAACATGTTCTTCATGCAGGCAGCCGCGAATCATGATCAAGATCGAGTGCTGGAGTTTCTGCGGCATCCGCAGGCAATTCCGACCTTTAGTGATAGTGGCGCTCATGTCAGCCAGATCATGGACTCGTCGTTGCAGACGCACATGCTCGGTCATTGGGTGCGCAACGAACAAGCGTTCACGATCGAACAAGCGGTGCATCGAATGACCCAGGTGCCAGCCACGGCATGGGGTTTCCTTGACCGAGGTGTCATCGCTCCCGGCATGGCGGCCGATATCAACGTCTTCGATCTGGGAACGGTCACGCCGGATATGCCTGAACTTGTCTACGACCTTCCCGGTGGCGCTCGTCGGCTCCGCCAGACCGCATCGGGATTTAGGGCCACTCTGGTCAACGGTCAGGTATTGCTGGATCATGGTGAAGCAACCGGTGCTCGACCCGGTCAGCTGTTGCGCGGTCGTCTCGCTAACTGACGCAAATTAGGAGCCACATGTACGAAATACGTACATCACGCTCCTAATTTGCTTCGGCGTCAACCGCGGTCCGGATGCGCCTTTCAGGCGTGGGTGGGGTCGGGCTTCCAGCCAGGCCGTTTCCATACATGGCCGACCTTGTTGCGCCAACCCTTCGCTCTGCTGACGTCGTGAACCATGGCGCCGAACTCGCCATACCCAATAGTCAGGGGCGCGAACGTCTTGATGTTCTTCGTCAGGCCGTATTTGACCCGACGAACCTCGGGCTCGAAGGTGCCGAACAGCCGATCCCACAGAATGAGGATGCCGCCATAGTTCTTGTCGAGATACTGGGGGTTGGCGCCGTGGTGCACTCGGTGATGCGACGGCGTATTGAGTGTCGCCTCGGCGACTGGGGCCATGCGGTCAATCGCTTCGGTGTGGATCCAGTATTGATAGAGCAGGTTGAGTTGTGAAGCCTTGGCGGTCTGGGCAGGGGTGAAGCCGACCAGCGGCATTGGCCAATACACCCACGACAGCATGATGCCGGCCCATGGTTGACGCAGAGCGGTGGACAGGTTGTAGTGCTCGCTGGAGTGATGCACGACATGATTCGCCCAGAAGAGCCGCTTCTCGTGTTGCCACCGGTGGCTCCAGTAGTAGAGGAAGTCCCACATCACCATGGAGGCCACAAATGCGCCCTTGGCCTGGCCGACATTTGCGATCCGCCTGCCGAAGATGGCGCGACTTGCTCGGCCGACAACACCTGCCCATGCCAGGTTGAGGGCGATGTTGCCCGCCAACATGGTCAGGCTTGCCTTCGTATCCCGAGGCTCATATCCAACCGGGATCAGTGGATCAGGCGGGGGTGAGGTGTCCGACAGCTGTTGTGGTGTCCAATCGTCGAGGTCACCCAGCTCTCGTAGTTCTGACCGCTCGCGCAACACCTTGGCCTCGGCCAACATCGTTGCGACAAAGAACGGAAGCGTGACCATGTCTGTCTTGTCGATCGGTAACGAGCGCTTCACGGCTCCACTATCGCATGCACGGAGTGAGAACGGACCCCTCGCCGCTGCCATTGCCCCGGACTTCGGGCACGTCGTGCTTACCCGATGGCGAGGTCATGGAGTCGTGGCATGCGCACTACCTCGATGGAACACGTCCATCGGGGTAGCGAGACAGATGTTTGGTGCAACGAAGCTGGCTCAACAGCTCACTCAGATCGTTGCCGAGATGACTATCCCCGGGGGATGGCGCGGCCCGTTGCGGCCATCAGGCGCTCGGTTGCGGTTGCGTCGTCGGGCACGTCGGCCGGTTCGCCGAACAGCCCCATCGAACGTGAACCGTCTGTACATGCGTTCTCGATCACCGAGGTAAAGCCCGCGATCGCTTCATCGGGAATCTCAATTGTTGTCCCGGTCGCGTTGGCAAGGTCCCACGCATGTCCCATTGCATCGATGGTCGGGAAATTGATTACTGCTGCGCCCGGCAGCTCACCAAATGGTGTTGCGTGGACCTTGGATAGTGTTCCATCCGCGCCCCAGGCAGCCTGAGCTTGCGCGATTGCGTCGTCGGTCAATGGCAGCAGATCGCCCTCGTAGGGTTTCGCCGACATCGTGTCTTCAACCGACACGATCTCGGTACCGCTCAAGAAACCAACCCAAAGCAGTTGAGAGTTGACTGCGTGGCTCGCCATCTGCCGAGCTGTCCATGGCTCGCAGTTGGTAGGAGATTCCATCTGTGACTCATCGAGCCCAGCAACCACAGAACGGAGTTGCTCGAGCGCGACCTGGAGTGTTTCTAGTTGGTCCATGAAGGAAGCCTTTCATTTTGCAGCTCAACTTACACGTCGACGGCCGAGGCGCGAAACGACACCCGTCGGCCTTCTCGTAGTCGTCGTACGGCCGAAACGATGAGAGAGCTAGCCGATCCGCTTCAGCATGGGGTCGACCACCGCAGGGCCATGGGTGTTCTGTAGAAAGTGGCTGGCATCGAAGTGGGCATCGTCGGTGCGGACGAACTGGGTCGTGGCGGAAAGGTTACTGCTGCGTTTGGCCCGGCACTAGCTGTTCGGTGTGCGTGGACAGGGTCGGTCTGGCGCCGACTGATCAAGGCGTCGACATCGATTTGGGTTCGGACATCGGCCGACCTTCGATGCTGCCCTTGTCTCGCATGGCCGCAGGCACAAAAGCGTCGACCTCCCACATAGTTTTGGGAAGGCCAGCGAGTAGGTGTTCGTCTCTGCCGATGGTTGCGGCTTGTTCGGTGGCTGCTATGACAGGTCGGTGAGTTCGTATCTCTTATCTGGTCTGAAAGTCATCGATTGTGCGACGGTGATTGCAGCGCCGGCGACAGCCACGATGTTGGCCGACTTCGGGGCCGACGTTATTAAGGTCGAGCAACCCGAAGGTGGCGACATGCTGCGTACCTTGTCGGGCATCGACACCACGCCGGACGCCGATCCTGATTGGTTCTGGGAGCTACACGGACGGAACAAACGAGGCCTCGTACTCGACATGAAGTCGACTGAGGGGCGCGAGGTTATGCATCGACTGATCGGCGATGCAGATGTCTTCATCACCAACCACCCCTACCCAGTGCGAGAAACACTCGGCTTGACCTATGACGTTGTTCGGGAAATCAACCCGACGATGATTTACGGGTCGCTGACTGCCTACGGTGAAGAGGGCCCCGAACGAGACCGCAAGGGATTCGACCAACTGGCCTACTGGGCTCGTAGCGGGCTGATGGACCTGATGCGCGAACCAGGAACTGTGCCGACTCAGGGGCTTCCTGGCATGGGTGACCATCCAACTGCAGTATCGCTCTATGCCGGAATCGTCACTGCGCTTCTGCACCGGGAACGGACCGGCGAGGGTTCGTTCGTGCACACATCCCTGCTGGCGAACGGGCTGTGGTCAGCAGCTGGCATTGCCCAAGGAGTAATGGCTGGCGCCGACATGGCGGTGTACCGGGAGAGGAATCGGATCTCCTCGCCGATGCTCCGGCTCTACAAGACGGCCGATGGCAGGTGGTTGCAGTTCAACATGATCCGCAGCGACGAGATGCTGACGCAACTGCTTATCGCACTCGGCGCGGTCGAACTACTCGGAGATCCTCGTTTCCCTGACATCGAGACCATATTCGGCCCAGCTCGCGAGCCATTCGGCGACGAGATCCAGCAGGTCATTGGCACTAAGACCGCAACCGAATGGCTGAGTGAACTCACTGGACACGATCTGCCAGTCAACCTGGTCGCCACCGTGGAAGAGACAGCAGTGGATGAACAGGTTCGAATCAACGCCATGGCCGCGGAGCCCGGTGACGGGTTCGGCTCACCGTGGATGATCAACCATCCGGTCAAGGTTTCGGGTGCCCCACAGGTCGAACCCCACCGCCCACCTGCACTGAGCGAACACCGCCGCGAGATTCTTGCCGAGCTCGGTTACTCGTCGACGGAGATCGATGCGCTCGCTGAGCAGGGCGTGATCTGAACAACGAAGGTGCTGTGGGAGGATCTACGATCCCGGGATGACCAAAGGGATAACCGTGATCGACGGCGGCATGGGGAAGGAACTGCAGCGCATCGGCGCGCCGTTTGGTCAACCTGAATGGTCAGCGCTTGCGCTCATTGAAGATCCTGACTTCGTCCGTCAGGCGCATCAGAACTTCGTCGATGCTGGTGCGGAGCTGATCATCGCCAACACGTATGCGGTCGTCCCGTACCACCTCGGCCCGGATCTCTTCGCCGCCCGGGGTGCCGAGCTGGCGGCGCTCGCAGCCGATATTGCCCGAGACGTCGCCGATACCTCCGAACGTCCGATCCAGGTTGCAGGGTCGATACCGCCGCTGTTTGGTTCCTATGAACCGTGGAACTTTCGACCCGACGACGCCCCTGCGCTGTGGGATGTCCTCGTGAAAGCCCAGGCGGGGAAGGTCGACCTGTGGCTGGCCGAGACGATCAGCTCTGTTGAGGAGTATCGGTCGGTTGCAGCCGTGCTTGCCGATCGGCCCGAACCGTTGTGGGTGTCATTCACGTTGTCTGACTCGCTTCCGGCCGACGCCGACCCGTCGACATGGTGCGAACTCCGATCGGGCGAGTCGATTGCAGACATGGCAGATGCCGTGCGAGGCCAGGTCGACGCCGTCCTGTTCAACTGCTCTGAGCCCGAGCGCTTCGAACCGGCGATCAAGCAGTTGGTCGAAGCCTTAGGTGACGATGCGATTCCGATTGGTGCATACGCCAACGCGTTCGAAGAAAAGGAAGAGGGCTACTCGTCGAACTCTGTGGTCCTGAAGCTTCGCGACGATCTGACGGCAGACGCGTATGTGGCGACGGCGCAGCGATGGATCGACGCTGGTGCGACCATCATCGGCGGTTGCTGTGGAATCATGCCGAATCACATCGAGGCACTGGCCGAAACCCATCGGCGCTAGCAGTGGTCGCCAGGTGAGGCCGGCCTGGCCTCGAGCGCTGCTGGCCTGGAATGCGGATGGCGGGCGCAGCAGTTTGTAAGGTCGCTTTAGGCAACCGAATCACGCAGGGGGACGCGATGACAACGGTAATTCCCGAGCCAGATGCTCACAACGCTTGGCGACTAACAACACCCGGCAACGAAGGTTGGACTCGTTCGGCCCGGCCCGACGCCACCGACAAGTACTTCATGGTGTCGACCGATGGCCACGTGATCGAGCCCAATGATTTGTGGAGTACACGGGTCGCCGAGAAGTATCGAGACCGACTCCCTGGAGTTGTCGAGAAACCGAACGGCGAAAAATTCCAGAAGACCGAGGGATTTCGTGAGCCGTTGAAGCTGAAGAAGATCGACTTCCAGGGCGAAGACTTGCTACGCAACAAGTCGGGAAAGTTGCCGGAAGGCCGCATCGCTGACTTGCGCGCTGACGGGGTCGATGCCGAGATCATGTTTCCCAACAAGGGGCTCACCATGTGGGCTACCCGTGACCCGTTGTTCTCGCACGCCATGTGTCGAGCGTTCAACGACTGGGCGTGGGAGATGTTCAGTGATTACAACGATCGTCTTGCTCCCATGGCTTGCCTGGCGCCGGCGGCGCTCGATGAGACACTCGCGGAGATTCAGCGATGTGCCGACCTCGGGTTTCGAGGCCTAAGCCTGCCGTGTAAACCACAATGGGGTCCGCCCGACGTCGACGACACCAATTACAACCTCAAAGAGTTCGACCCGCTGTGGGACTGCATCGTTGATGTCGACCTGCCGATCACCTTCCATATCTCGACAGGCCGTGATCCCCGTACGTCACGTAGCCGAGGCGGTGCCGTGATCAACTATGCGGTGCACTCGTTGTCACAGACGGTGGAACCGCTTGCCAACCTGTGTGCCTCTGGGGTCGCCGAGGCCCACCCGACGCTGAAGTTTGGCACGGTCGAGGCTGGTATTGGGTGGGTGCCGTGGGCGCTCGACGCTATGGACGAGGGGTATCTCAAGCACCACATGTTCGTGCGCCCGAAACTTGAACTCCTGCCCAGCGAGTACTTCCGGCGCCAGGGTTTCGCTACGTTCCAAGACGACCGAGCCGGGCTCGCACTCGCTCGAGAGCACGACCTGATCGACAACTTCATGTGGGCCAACGATTATCCCCATCACGAAGGAAGCTGGCCCCACAGTGCCGAAGCCATCGAGCGCACAATGGGCGATCTCACCGATGGCGAACGGGCGAAGATCCTTGGCCTGAATGCAGCGCGTGTCTTCAAGTTCCCTGTGCCTGATCGGTTCCAGAATCACGACGACGCGGCACATGTCGCGGCTTCGATGTGACCACTACTCCAGACGCAACACCATCTGAGGCAACAACACCAGCGAACTCACTGCTTGATGGTGTGCGGATTCTTGAGATTGCACATCCGCTGACCGAACATGCCGGCCGACTTTTTGCTGGTCTTGGTGCCGAGGTGTTGTTGATCGAACCTCCTGGTGGCGCTCTCACCCGGCATCGGTTGCCACGCTTGCCAAACGCCGATGACAACGACCGGGGCAGCATCGCGTTCTTGGCCCGTAATGCCAACAAACACAGCGTCGTCATCGATCCGAACGATGCCGGCGACCTGGCACTGCTGGCCGACTTGGTGGTGCGGAGCCATCTGATCATCGACGCGGACAGCTCCGTGTTCCATTCCGCAATCGCAACGATGACCGGCGACGCGTCGAGGGTGATCCTGACCGATGAGTACGGTCTGGGAACTTCCTCGATTGTGGGTTTCGCCGCAAGTGGTGGCATGGCGTGCAGCGGATGGCCTGGCCAACCGCCGGTCAACGCAGCATCGTGGATGGCGGCCGATGGCGCCTCGATCTATGCAGCGATGATGGGCGCGGTCGGGTTGTTTGTCGCAAACCGCCACGGTGTGCGACTCGACTATGAGATCCCGTACAACGAGGCTGCCATTCGCACGATCGCCCCGTGGAGTCGCCACCTTCACGCCGCGGGCGTGAACGTGGCTGGTCAGGGAGTGAACCCCGGACGACAAGGCTTCGGCCCGTATCCGGTCTTTGCGACGACCGATGGGTTCATCAAGATCGTTATCGCCACGCCCCGCCAACTTGGGGCCTTGCTCGAACTTATGGGTCGCCCGGCTGATCTAGGTGAAGGGGTGTGGGCCGACCCCGCCTTCCGCCGAGACAACATCGACGCGTTCTACATGATGTGTGGCGAGTACCTGAACGACCGGTCGACCGAAGAGTTGTTCCATCATGGCCAGAAACTTGGGCTGACAATCACACCGTTGAACACGTTGCGCCAGTTTCGCGACGACGCTCACGCCGAGTCCCGTGGCTTGTTTATCGCCGTCGAAGATCCTGACTTCGGGCCTCTCGAAATGATGCGGGCTCCAATGATCGCTGAACCGTCATCACTCACGCCGGAATATCTTCCGGCACCGGCGCTCGGCTCTGGGAACGGCCGGGCCCGAGACATCGTCGCCGAACCGGCGTATGAGTTATCACCGACCGGCGACCAGGTCGATCCGCTTCGTCCACTCGCTGACCTTCGACTGCTGCAGCTCGGTAGCGGTGCGGTGGTGCCCGAAGCGTGCATGGACTTCGCCCTATTGGGCTGTGACGTTCTGCGGGTCGAGTCCATGGTGAACCCTGACTTCTTGCGCCGAGGCGGGATCGACGGTGATCTCGACGCATCAGCGACCTTTAATCAGCTGAACCTGGGCGTGCGCAGTCTCACGATCGATATGCGCCAAGACGAAGCGACCCAGATCGTGCGCAAGTTACTGCCTACGTGTGATGCGGTTGTCGAAAACATGCGGGCCCCGGTCGTCGAGAATTGGGGGTTCGATTACGACGCGTGTCGAGAGATCCAGCCCGATGTCATCTCACTGTCGAGCCAAGGGTTCGGACGCGGCCCCTACGGCCACTACCAAAGTTTTGGCCCCAACCTGAGCGCGTACTGCGGAGCCGCATCGCAATGGGCGCACCCAACCGATGAGGTGCCAGTCGGAGGCAGCATTCCGCACCCCGACCATGTTGCAGGCAAACAGGCATACGTGGCGTTACTTGCTGCGCTGCGTCGACGCGACCAAGGTGGCGGCGGATGTTCGATCGAGGCAGCCCAAGTCGAAGCGCCGGCGTATTTGATCGCTGACCGGTTCTTGAGCCAACAGTTCACTGCCGAAGACCTGCCACCGGATGGGAACGTGAGCCTCGACGTGGCTCCTTACGGTTGTTACCCGTGCCTGGACGACGAATGGATCACGCTTGCGGCCGACACCGATGAGCAGTGGCGATCGTTGGCAGCGTTGATCGATGAACCATGGGTGCACGATGCAGCGCTCGAGACGAATGCAGGCCGGCTATCAGCGCCCGATCTCGACGCCCGACTTGGCGAGTGGAGCGAGGCGTTCGCGATCGATGATGTCGAAGCAGCGTTGCGAGCGAGTGGCGTTCCCTCATCTCGTGTGGTGAACAGCAATCACATGGCGTCGGGGCCGGGCAACGAGCGTGGCGGCATTTTTGCCGAAGTAGATCATCCGGCTGCTGGTCGCCTGGCCATGACTGGTCTGCCTGTCGTGACCCCCGATGGCCGAAGGCCGGCGGTTCTGCGATCCCCGCTGATGGGCGAACACACCGATGAGATCGTCAGCGAACTCGCCGGGTGTGATCCCCAGGTGATCAGTGATCTGCGGAGCCAGAACGTGCTCGGTTACTAAGAGACTGGGTTACGAGGAGATGCGGTTAGTAGAGATGGGAAGAACACGGACATTATGAGTAGCAGAACCTTGCGGGGCCAGGTTGCGGTGGCTGGCGTCGGCCAGACCGAATACTACAAGTGGGGCCAGGCCCCCGATCCTGAATTCAAGTTGGCGATACAGGCCATCTTGAACGCGTGCGACGACGCCGGTATCTCGCCAACCGAGATCGATGGCTTCTCGTCGTACAGCAACGATCGCAGCGAGGCATCGCGCATGTCGGCTGCGCTCGGCATCGACGATCTGCGGCTAGCGGTTATGCAATGGGGCGGCGGAGGCGGAGGCGCTGCGGCGGCCGTTGCCAATGCAGCCGGAGCGATCGCCACCGGACAAGCCGAGTGTGTTGTGGTGTTCCGGGCGCTCGCCCAGGGGCAGTTTGGCCGCTTTGGTCAGGGTCCTCGACGAACCACGATCAGCGGGTCAGCAGCTCACACGGTGCCGTATGGCCTGATGTCACCGGCGCAGATGTTTGCCATGCGGGTCACTCGGTTCATGCATGAACACGGCGTCCGTCAGGAGGCGCTGCGGGCGATCTCACTGGCGTCGTATCACCATGCCCAGAACAACCCTGTGGCCACCATGCACGGCAACCCGTTGACCGAAGAGAAATACGACAGCAGTCGGTGGATCACCGAACCCTTCCATCTCTATGACTGTTGCCAAGAGAACGACGGCGCCGCGGCCATCATCTTGGTGCCAGCGGAACGAGCGGCTGACTTCTCACATCGCCCGTGTTATGTGCTTGGCGCAGTTGCAGGTTCTCACCACCGGGCTGCGGCCGGGGTCCATAACGACGCTCACTATGCGACATCAACATTCGAGACGGTCGCACCTCGTCTCTACGACATGGCCAAGGTCACACCCGGCGACGTCGATGTTGTGCAGAGCTATGAGAACTTCACCGGTGGCGTCATGATGGCGCTGGTCGAACACGGCTTCTGCACGCCGGATCAGGTGAACGACTTCTTCACATTCGACAACCTCGTCACGCCCAACGGCGACTTCCCGCTGAACACCAGCGGCGGCAATTTGGCCGAGGCATACATGCATGGTCTGGGGCTGACCATCGAAGCCA
The DNA here is from genome assembly GCA_003485885.1 of Acidimicrobiaceae bacterium. GTDB lineage: Bacteria > Actinomycetota > Acidimicrobiia > Acidimicrobiales > UBA10347 > UBA10347. The sequence goes on along the minus strand of DNHM01000470.1, from coordinate 11,317 downwards.
TCCGCCAGATTCGCGGCACGTCGACCAATCAGGTGCGCCGTGACGGCGTCGACGTGTCCATGATGATCGCAGGACCCATGGTTACACCGGTCAGTAGCTGCATCTTTGGAAGCGAGGCTTCGTTATGAGTTATCTCTCACCTGGACTGCCAGCCCCGGTCGCAGCTCGCGATGGTCTCGACGCACCTTTTTGGGACGGCCTAGCCAACGACAAGCTGCTTCTGCAGCGGTGTCAGTCGTGTGAACGATGGCAATGGGGTGCTGAATGGGTCTGCCATCGGTGCCGTTCGTTCGATCTCACGTTCGAAGAGACCGAAGCGACAGGCATCATCTACAGCCATCAACGGGTGTGGCACCCGGTGCATCCTGCACTGAAAGAGCACGGCCCATTCGTCATCGTGCTTGTGGAACTGCCGCACGCCGACAACGTGCGACTGGTCGGCAACCTCATCGGTGACCCTCACCAGTCGCTCGACATCGGTGCGCCAGTCACCGGGGTCTTCGAACACCACCTCGACAATGACCCAGTGTTCACCTTGTTGCAATGGGCGGTTGGTAGCTCGTAGTCCCCATCAGCTGGCGGCCCTGTAACGGACATGAGCGTTGGAGAGAACGATCGCGCCGTTCTGAGTCTCCGCCTGAAATATGGCGTTTCCGTCGCCGAGTTCCCAAATCTTGGTGATGATGCGGTCGTTCATCCACACCAGGTCGGCGAACCGGCCGGTCATCGACAGCAACCGTTCAGGTTCGTTGTCACAGAGGGCGCGCAACACCGCTCGACCTGCGAATCCGTACGTGCACAGCCCATGCAGGAACGGACCTGGATAACCGGCCTTACGAGCAAACTGCGGGTCGATGTGAAGCATGACCCGATCACCGGATAGCCGGTAGAGGGCTGCCTGTTCAGGTCGCACATCGTCGGTCAACACGTGATCCGGATCACGATCGGGAGGTTGGTGGACAGATCGTGTATCGGGGCCTCGTTCGCCGCCGAATCCGCCATAACCCTTGGCGAACATCGATGCGTAGGTCGTTGCGATTGGGCCGTCGTCGTCGATGAGTTCGGATTCGACGCCGATGACCGCGGCCGTGCCCTTGTCCCACACATCAACAATGCGTCCTCTGACCGTCACCTGACCCGAGGCCGGGAACGGTCGGTGCAGCGTGATGCCCTGCTCGCCATGGAGCATCCGGGAGATGTCGAGATCGACAACCTTGCTGACTTCGCTGAGCGCGGCCATCCCGGGGATGACGGCCAGTGTCGGGAGTACCTTGGGTCCCCGTCGTTCGAGAATGAAGTCGAGGTCGCCTTCGTCGGCGTCTGGGTTGACCAGCGCTCCGTCGCCTGGACGGGCACCGACACCCAAGGCGTAGAGGACGGCGTCACGCCATCCCCAGGACCAGGTGATGTCGGGAAGCGTGGTTCCAACCAGATCTGCCGAGACCGGCATGGTTTGGGCTGTGGTTTGAGCGGCTTTGGGCATGTTGGTTCCTTCGTGTTGCGGTTATTTTTTGGGGGCAACGATGGTGCAGGTGCCCTGCGCTGCCATCACGAGGCGGCCTTCGTTCTCGATGTCGATACGGATGACAGCCATTCGTTTAGACATCGAAATGATCTCGGCAGTCGCAACACATGTGCCGCCAGTAACCGGGGCAAGCAGGTTGGTCTTGAACTCGGTTGTGGCCGCCCAGTATCCGACCGGCATCACGGGGTACATGACAACGCCAAGTGCATGATCACACAACGCGGACAGACAGCCGCCATGCATGTTCCCCATGTTGGTTATGAGTTCCTCGGTAACCGGCATCTCACACACCAGTCGGCCCGGTTCCACCCCGGTGACTTTGAGTCCGAGATAGCTGTCGATCCCGCTCCTTGAGACTCGGCCGATCACTTTGTCGGCCCACTCCTGGTTGAACGTGTCGAATGTGGGGCGGGTCATGTTGCGGGGCCTTTGTTGTTGGATCGGGCGTCTGGAGCGAAAACACCATGGATCGGTGGGGTGCCGGGGCGATCGCCTGCCATGACCTGGATAAGGGGTTCAAGATCGTCGAACCCTGCGATCTGGCGTGGTAGGTCAGCGAACGGGTATCGCCCTGTGACGAGAAGATCAAGTGCTTGGCGATAGGCGGCAACGTCGACGCCCAGAGCACCAAGGATACGAAGCTCTTTGTAGACAATGTGGTCGGGATCGAAGCCGGGAGTCTCCAGTGATCCTCGGGTTCCTGCGAGCACGATTGTTCCTCCGGGTCGGGCGAGAGATACGGCCTGCCCCAGCGCTGCGGGTGCCTTGGCGGTGACATCAACAACGACATCAGCCTTGGTCCCAATCGCTGCCCGCAGGGCTTGGTTGGGGTCCGTTTCAGCGACGTCGACTGCCAGATCAACACCGAAGGCTGGGGCCAAAGCGAGTCGCTCGGCGTCTCGCTCGCCCAGGCCTGTGATCATCACGAACTCGGCGCCCGCGTCCTTGGCTGCTGCTGCTGCGCAAAGTCCACGTATGCCAGGACCCAGGATTGCTACGACATCTCCCGGCTTGGTTTCGGGCACTTCTACGCCCCACCGGATTCCCGCACCCAACGGGTTGAAGAGCGTGGCGGTTACTGGGTCGAGCGCGTCGGGTACCGGTAGTAACATCGAATCGGGGCCAAGGTACAGGTGAGTGGCGTAGCCGCCGCCTAAGCCGGGCGGCTGGTCAACATCGGTGAAGCCAATCATCGTGGCCATACCGTTGCGAATGCAGCGCCGATATATCCCTGTGCGACACGGTTCGCACTGGCGGCATGATTGGAATACCTCGACGGCAACTCGCTGACCAACGGAGACGCCCCAGAGTTCTGCAGCCTGCTCGCCCAGTTCCTCGACGATTCCGACGACCTCGTGACCAGGGATGAATGCATGCCGGTGGGGGAGGTGGCCGGTAAATTGCTCATGGTCGGTCCCACATAACCCGCAGGCCTCGATGCGAAGCAACCCGTCCGTCGCTCCAATATTGGGCAGGTCGAATTGGCGGCGTGCAAACGACCGGGGCGAGTCAAGAACGAGAGCAGTTGCGACCGTCATGAGTTCTGCGCTCCAACCGTGGGCGGGAGGATCTCGCGCACGACGACCATTGCGTCGGTCGCCCGTGGGAGTCCGACGTAGAGGCCGAGGTGGGAGACGATCTCCTCGATCTCGGCGCCGCTGAGCCCGTTGCGCAGGGCACCCTGAACATGGGTAGCGAGGCTTCGTTCGGCACCAAGTGTGGTGAGGATCGAAATCGCAACGATGGAGCGGTCGCGAAGCGACAGTTGGTTACGTGCCCAGATCTCGCCCATAACCCATCGGTAGGTCACCTCGCCGAGGTATCCAAGCTGAGCAGTCATCTCTGCCAGGTCCTGTTCCGGCTCCTGGGGGCGCGGCCGGCAAGCGAGGCTCGCACGGTGGCGGCGGCAACATCACGTTCTTCATCTGATTTGGCGGTAGCGCCCTCTCGTTGCGTCAACCGTTCGACTTGTTCGGCTTGGCGAAGGCCTTCGTCGACGCGACGAGCAGCGGCCATAGCGGCCGGGAATCCGGCGTAGGCCGCTACGAGCGGCAGGATCTCCTCGATTTCTACCCGGGTCAGACCATGTCTGATACCAATCTCGGTATGCAGCACCAGCTCCTCGTCGCGGCCTTGGGCAGCCAGCGTGGCAATGATGAGTAACGAACGGTCTCGACGCTGCAGCTGAGGACGATTCCACATGTCTCCGACAACTTCGAAGGCGAAGGTTCCCAGCGGACCCAGTCGGCGGCTGAACGACGCGGCGACGCGTTCAGGTTCAGCGGCAGGGACGAACCGTCGGAAGGTCTCGGCTGCGCTGTCCCACCGTTGCTCGTGGGTCCGGGCACCGGGACCCACCGGCACCGAAGGGTCACTGCTCTTGGATGAGGGTTGCATGTTCGTTTCCTTGCTTGCACCGTGGTTGGTTGTCACCGTCGTTGGTCTTTGCTGTCGTTGGCCCGGGACCTTCCCTTACTAGTTACCTCCGGTGCCGTCCGCAATTCCACTTTTGCACATCCGCTCGAAATGGTCAGTCGAGGCGTGCTGTCGAGCGGCGAGCTCAACCGGTTGTCTCACTTGTCACAATCAACGAATGAGCGTGGGCAATCGAGATTCTGGTGCGCCAATCTAAGGTGGGCGGAGATCGCGACATCGAGAAGGGACCCGAGTCATGACCGACACGGCCACGTTAGAACCGGTAACCAAACCCGCGAGCGAGCACTTCGATGTGCTCATCGTCGGCGCTGGTATCTCGGGTATAGGGGGCGCGTATCACTTGAGCGAGCAGTGTCCCGAGAAGAGTTTCGTGATCCTCGAGACCCAGGACGGGTTTGGTGGAACGTGGCGAACCCACACCTATCCCGGCATTCGGTCCGATAGTGACCTGTACACGTTTGGGTACCGGTTCAAGCCGTGGACCGGAGCCCCGATCGCTTCGGCAGACAAGATCCTCGACTACATGGGCGAGGTGATCGACGACAACGATCTTGACAGGCACATCCGTTACAACCATGCGATTGCGTCTGCGACATGGTCGACCGAAGACCACCAATGGACGTTGAAGGTAGCCCGGACCGACGCTGATACCGGAACCAGTGAAACCGGATATTTCACGGCCAACTTCCTGTGGATGTGTCAGGGTTACTACCGCCACGAAGAGGGCTACACGCCCGAATGGCCAGGTATGGAAGAGTTCGCAGGTCAGATTGTGCACCCGCAGCGATGGCCTGACGACCTCGACTACACCGATAAAGAAGTTGTGGTCATAGGGTCGGGCGCAACGGCAGCCACGCTCATACCAGCGATGGCCCCCGACGTCTCGCACATAACGATGCTGCAACGTTCGCCCACTTACTTTGCGACCGGGCGCAACCACAACGAACTCGCCGACATGCTCCGTGAACTGGAGATCGACGAAGAGTGGATTCACGAAATTGTTCGGCGCAAGATCCTGCACGATCAGAACCTCATCACCAACATGGCCTTCGACGACCCGGCCGCGCTTCGCGAACAACTGTTTGCAGGCATCAAGGAGATTTTGGGCGAGGACTACGAGATGTCGCCGCACTTCACGCCCAACTATGACCCGTGGCGACAACGACTGGCGTTCGTGCCGGACGGCGACCTCTTTCATGGTCTTGCCAGCGGTAAGGCATCGGTGGTCACCGACGAAATCGAGTCGTTTACCGAAACCGGCATCACGCTCACGTCAGGTGAAACTCTTGCGGCCGACATCATCGTGACCGCGACCGGGTTCAACATGAATGTCCTGGGTGACATCAACTTCACGATCGATGGCGCACCGTTGAACTTCCACGATCGAGTTGGGTACCGCGGTGCTATGTTCACCGACATTCCGAACATGGCCTGGGTGTTCGGTTACTTCCGGGCGAGCTGGACCCTGCGGGCCGACCTGATCGGTGACTTTGTTTGCCGCCTGCTGCAGCACATGGACGAACGGGGCGCGACCATGGTGACACCGCGCCTGCGGCCAGAAGATGCGGACATGGAACTGAACCCTTGGGTCGATCCTGAGAACTTCAACCCGGGATATATCCAGCGAGCGTTGCACCTGATGCCGAAATCCGGCGATCGCCAACCATGGATTCACAGCCAGGACTATTGGATGGAACGAAAGGTCCTGCCCGAGGCTGACCTCGACGACGGCTGTTTAGTCTTTGAATGAGGTGATCGGGGCCCGTTACCGGGCGGTTTCGTTGACCGGGAGATAACTGCAGCGCACCGAATCGATGGTGCCGGTGAACACGAATGGTTTACGGTGGGCATACGCCAGTGACACCGGCGAGCCCAGGTCCTTGCCAACATCGAACGTCTCCGAGAAGCTGAACATGGCGGGCACGGTT
>DNHM01000470.1:0-5419 GCA_003485885.1 Acidimicrobiaceae bacterium | reverse complement strand
ATTCGTGCCGATGCGACCGGCACACCGTCGAGTTCGATGGTCAGACGAGCGGGGCAACGGTAACGATCGCTGTCCATCACCAATTCGATGACGGCTTCATGATCGCCGGGCGTGATCTTGGCCTCGGACATGGCGGTAGTCCGTTCAATGCCCGAGGTGTTGTACTCGGCCATGAGTAACCCATCGTCCATGTACACGGTGAACCCGCCTGTGATCCCGCCAACACAGAACAGGATACCGGAGTCGTCTGGGCCAGCGGAGAACCGGACTGTCGAACGACTCGAGTAGCCGCTGAGGAACTTCGGTGCCATCGCTTCCGCGATTCGGTCGTCGTCGGCGTCGAACACCCACTCGCTGAGCGTGGTTGACTTCATCAGATCGGGACGAAACACCGACGTGAGCAGACCGCCTCCGACGGGGAAGACTTGATTCGCCTCGGCGTGCGTGTCGAACTGCTCGCGGAGTTCGGCCAACTTGTCAGGGAGTTCGTTCGCAAGGTCATTGGCCTGGCTGTAATCGACTCGCAGGTCGTAGAGCTCCCACTGGTCTTCTTCAGGTTCCCAGCCTCGGAATCGGTTGTATTTCGGATCCCACGGATTACGAGGCCCGAAGGCTGCGGCGAACCAGCCGTCGTGATAGATGCCTCGGCTGCCCATGATTTCGAAGTACTGGGTGATGTGACCTGAGCCAGCCTGCGAATCCGTGAACGAAGCGGCCAAAGAGACGCCGTCGATCGGCTTCTGGTCAACGCCGTTGAACTGGGCTGGGGGGTCAATGCCGAGCACGTCGTAGATCGTTGCCGCCAGATCGATCACATGATGGAACTGATCTCGGGGTGTGGGATCGTGGCCGAAACGTTTTGGCCAGGCCACTGCCAGGGGAGTGCGAGTGCCTCCGAAGTGGGCCGCCACCAACTTGGTCGACTTAAACGGCGTGTCGGTCGCCCACGCCCAGGCCGCGTGGTAGTGGTTGTCGACCAGTTCGGTGCCGAGCATGTCGATACCGCCATAGTCACGTTCGAGCACCTCGATCTGCTGGTCCACCGGTATCTGGAGGCCGTTGTGGCACAGAATCTCGGAGATCGTGCCAAACAGGCCTTCGGCCGACGCCCCATTATCGGAATTGACGTAGAAGATCAGGGTGTTGTCGAGTTGACCGAGTCGTTCAAGTTCGTCGAGCACCTTGCCGTATTGATGGTCGGTGTGTTCGGCGAAACCGGCGTAGACCTCCATCAACCGGGATTGGAACCGCCGGTGCTCCTCGGGTACGTCGTCCCATCGCTGCATCGTGTCGTCGATGGGAGTCAGCTCCGCATGGTCCGGGATCCACCCCGACGCACGCTGCGCTGCGTAGATGCGATCTCGCAACACTTCCCAACCGTCGTCGAACGCCCCGGCATATTTGTCGGCCCACTCTTTGGGGATGTGATGCGGTCCGTGCACCGCGCCAGGAGTGAAGTAGATCAGCACCGGCTGGTCCGGCGCAGTGTTGCGCCGTCGACGCAGGTACGAGATCGCCTTATCGGCGAGATCTTCGGTCAGGTGGTAGCCAGGCCCGTCGGGTGGCTCGATGGGTGTGGTGTTTTCGAACAACCGAGGTTCGTACTGTGACGTCTCCGCGGCCACGAAACCGTAGAAGTAGTCGAAACCATGACCCGTCGGCCACCGATCGAATGGGCCGTTCCGATTCACATGATCGATCGGTGTGTTGTGCCATTTTCCGAACGCGGCAGTGCCGTAGCCGTAGCCGCTCAGGACTTCGGCGATCGTGGCCGCAGATCGTGGGATAGCCCCGACGTACCCGTCGAAGTCGGTGGCGTACTCCGGGATCTGACCGAATCCGACCGCATGATGGTTGCGGCCGGTCAACACACACGCTCGGGTAGGCGAACACATAGCGGTTGTATGGAACCGGTTGTAGCCAACACCCATGTTCAACACCCGCTCCATGGTCGGCAACTGAATCGGCCCACCGAACGGGGAGCCGTTGGCGCAGCCGGCATCGTCGGTCATGAAGATCACGATGTTGGGAGCGTCGTCGCCCAATGGTGAAGCGGTGTCACGCCACACATGCTCCGAATCATTGAGACCGCGGCCGGCCGTGCTTGCCGATGGAATTGCGGGGAAGGGGAGCGAAGGACCGGTCGAAGGCGTTTTGGTCATGCTCAGAGCGTAGTGACGACAGCCCTGCCGATACAGAAGCTGCCCCTCGCAACGGCGCCGAGACCGATAAGGGTTTCGCAGACCGGCGCGATCTAGGGTGACTTGTTGACCACCGGTATCGGTCTGCGAAGGGGTGGCAATGCGCCAGGAACGTCAAATCGAGTTACTCGCCAGGATCGCCAACGCCGGCGAAGGGCTACACGGGCTGTATGGATCATCGTCCATGGTTAGCGACGCTGCGATGTATGTCGATCCTGAACGTTTCGCCGCAGAGCAGCGGGTGTTGTTTCGCGAAGGTCCGGTATTTTTTGGCATGAGCGCCGACGTCCGTGAGCCAGGTTCGTGGCGGGCCATGCGATTCGATGGTGTCCCTATCGTTGTTGTTCGACAGGCCGATGGATCGTTGCGGGCTCTGGTGAACATGTGTCGCCATCGGGGTGCGCCATTGGTTGATCCGGTCGGCCACGGCACCGGCCTGCGCTCATTCAGCTGTCCTTATCACGCCTGGAACTATGAGCTCGATGGGGCGCTCCGCACTCGGCCTGCTGCTCAGCATGCCTTCGACGACGTATCGATGAACTGCGATCTCGTGAGCAGGCCCATCGTCGAAAAGTATGGGTTGATTTTCGTGCGGCCAGGGGGCGACGAACCCATCGATATCGACGCTGCCCTCGGTGGTGCTCAGGACGACCTCGGAGCGTTCGGCCTAGACGACTATGTGCTCATCGACTCGCGCCAGCACGACTGGGACTTCAACTGGAAGCTGTTGTTCGACACCTTCAGCGAGACCTATCACATCCGTACGTTGCACCGAGCCACGTTGGGCGGCATGTTCCACTCCGAGTCGGTCTTCGAACCGTTCGGCCGAAACCTGATGCTGACCGGTTTGCGGTCCGATGTCTCCACCGAGTTCAACAAGCCCGAGGATGAACGAAGCCTGCTGCCCTACGGCACGATTCAGTACTTCTTGGTGCCGACCGGCATGGTGGTACATCAGGTCGACCATGTCGAGGTGTGGAACATCGAACCACTCGACGTTGGCCGCTCTCGATTCACCACGTCGGTCTACGCTCCTGCGGAACCTCACAGCGAGGGATCACGGGAGTACTTCGTCAAGAATCTTGATCTCTTGCTCCACGTCACCGGCACCGAGGACTTCCCGCTAATGGAACAGGTCCAACGCAATTTGGCGTCGGGGGCGCTGGAGCACCTGGTGTACGGCAAGATCGAACCAGCGCTTGCTCACTTCCACAACGAAGTCAACAAGGCTGTCGAGGGGCCCAGTCCGGCAGCAGCGAGCCGAACTGCTTAACAAATCGCTACGAACTAGGGCTACGACCTAGGGCTGTCGATCACCGGAGCGATTGAGCCCGCGGACTTTCCCCCACAGCCCAAAGGCACAGCAGTCTGTGTCGTCAGATCCCGCTGGGCAGCGAAACCGGCCCCGAAGCACTGGCCGAGCTTGTGACCTGGCTGGCCTCCGATGCCAACTCCTAGTGCACCGGGGGCGAGTTCGTCATCGACGGCGGTATGTCCGCTTGAACCACGATGAGTGGCTGTGGTTCACTCACGACTGTTCATTCACGACGCATGCACAGGTAGGTTCACTCCAGACCCGGAACGGGCAGAGTGCTCCACTTGAACCTAAAAGCGTCACCGCCGATGTAGCTGCCGTCGCGCTTAGACACGATCTCACAACCCCTGACCCGTCGACCGTAGGATTGCCCGGTGATGCCAGGGAGCCACAGCAGCAGTTAGAGGGCACGCAGGAGCGCAGAAAGGCCGAGTACGAGTTGGTCATGGGTGCTGCTCGGGCGGCAGAACCCATGGTGGCACGTCGGTGGTACGAACCCAGATGCTCTCGTGTCTTGGCCAAGGCTGCACTCAGGTGGCAGGCTGACGTGGTGGTCGAGACAGATGCCCAATCATTCGAAATCGTAATCGTAGGGGCTGGCTTCAACGGCCTCTATCAGCTCAAGCGGTTACGCGAGGCTGGTTGGTCTGTCCGTCTTGTCGAGGCAGGAAGCGGTCTCGGCGGGGTCTGGCACCACAATCGGTATCCCGGCGCTCGTGTCGACTGCCATGTGCCGAACTACGAGTACTCAATGCCCGAAATCTGGCAGGACTGGAATTGGACCGAGCGGTTTCCTGGTCGTGAGGAACTTGTCGCCTACTTCGACCATGTCGACTCGGTCTGGGACCTTTCCAAAGACATCGATTTGAACACCCGAATCAACTCAGCCCACTTCGATGATGACGCCCATGTTTGGCACCTGGGGACAGACGACGGCCGCGCCTACGACTGTCAATGGCTGATCATGTGCACCGGATTCGGCTCGGCGCCGTATGTGCCAGATCTGCCAGGCCTGGACACTTTCACGGGTATCTGTCACCACACGGCACAGTGGCCGCTCGACGGTCTCTCACTCGATGGCAAACGGGTCGGCATCATCGGCACCGGCGCGAGCGGCGTGCAGGTTGCACAAGAAGCCGCCGGCGTCGCTGAGCATCTGACCCTCTTCCAACGCAACCCGGTGTATGCGTTGCCCATGGAACAACGTGCCCTGACTGTCGAAGACCAGGCAGTGGCGAAACGCGACTATCCCGAGGCGTTCCGGGTACGTAACGCGCCTCCGGGCAGCTTCCACGACCTGAAACGCGACAACCGCTCTGCCCTGGCCGTCTCGGAAGAAGAACGTAGTGAGCTCTTCGAGGACCGGTGGGCCAAAGGCGGGTTCCACTTCTGGGTCGGATCGTTCAAGGACACCCTGTCGAACCTCGAGTCGAATCGCCTGTCGTACGAGTTCTGGCGAGAGAAGACTCGATTACGAATCAAGGACGCATCGCTGCACGAAAGCCTGGCTCCCACGAATCCGCCGTATCCCTTCGGAACCAAACGGCCGTCGTTGGAACAGAACTATTACGACATTTTTGACCGCGGCGATGTGTCGCTCGTTGACCTCAAACGGGATCCACTCGTACAGATAACAGAGACCGGTGTCATGACGGAGTCTGGCCATGTTGAGCTCGACATCTTGGTGTTAGCAACCGGGTTCGATGCCAACACTGGCGGCTTCACCCGACTTGACTTCCGTGGCGCTGGTGGCTTGTCAGTCGCGGATGCATGGGCCGATGGTGTGGATACTCACATCGGCATTGCCTCTCCCGGGTTCCCGAACATGTTGATGCTCTATGGTCCCCAAAGCGCAGCATCATTCTGCAACGGACCGGTGTGTGCAGAGCTGCAAGGGGAGTGG
>DNHM01000050.1 GCA_003485885.1 Acidimicrobiaceae bacterium | reverse complement strand
TGTTCGACATAGTCAGGAACCATCTGCGCGAAGTCAGCGAAGTTCTCTTCAAAGAACGCGTTGATCTCGGCAGCTGACTGCATGGCTGCAAAGCTCGGCCCTTCGGCAGCAGCCGCCAAGAAGAGGGTCGAGGTGAAGTCGCCACTCGGATTCGGAAGTGCGATGAGCATGAAATCGTTGTGGGGCCAGATGTGTAGACCATGCGGCTCCATTTGGAACTCGCCGTGGTCGCCAGCTGGCATTTCAATCTCGACGTAACGGTGATCGAGCATCTCCTTGCGAACCGCACCTCCGTTTTGTTCAAGCATTTCTGACCGAACGGTCGAGCCAACACCGTCGGCGCCAAAGATGGTTCCGAATGGCAACTGGTACCAGGTGTCGGCTTGGGTCGAATCGGTAAACGAAACGAGGTTCAGGTCAAAGTCGATCGCCCGACATCGCTGAGTGAATCGAATGTCGACGTTGCCAGTCGCCTCGGCGGCGTCGAGTAACACAGCGGTGAGTGCGGTGCGGTCAACCGACCATAAGACCTCGCTCGGCAGGTTTCCATACGGTTGCAGGCCGCTCACGTTGTCCTCGTGGATGATACGCCCATGCATGGGCACCACGATTTTTTCAACCCTGTCGACAACGCCGTTGAGCTGACGCAATGCTGCCAGACCTCGTTCGGCGATGGCCAGGTTGATTGATCTCCCACCAGCACCAGCCTCGGAGCGAGGGTCCGGCCTGCTATCGAACACCGTGACCTGTTCGCCACGTTGCCCGAGCAGCGCCGCCATGTAGGCGCCTGCGATGCCGCCGCCGATGACCAACGTTGGCCCGTTCTCACCCAAAGATGTCATGCCGGGTTTGCTGCGAGTGCTCCGAATAAGATGTCGACAAAGCGGCGGATCTCACCGAATGTGTTGAACAGTGGAGCTGGAGCGACCCGGATCACATTCGGGTAGCGCCAATCGCAGAAAACGCCAGCGGCTTCGATTGCATCGAACACGGCCTTGCCGTCGATGTCCTCGGGAAGAATCTCCAGTGACAGCTGGCAGCCGCGCTGGGCAGGGTCACGAGGGGTCAGGGTGCCGACGACCCCCGGCAGCAACTCGTCGAGCAGGTACAACAGGTAGGCGGTCTGCTTTTCGGATTTGGCCCGCATTGCGGCGATCCCACCGGCCTCGTCGACGATCTCTAACGAGGCCCGCATGGCCGCGTTGGTCAGTGCCGTGCCGTTACTGATCTGCCACGACTCGGCTGTGGGGATGGGGTCGAACTCATTGACCATTTCGAAACGCGTATCTCGGCGAGTGCCCCACCAGCCCAGAAACTTCGGCAGCGACTGATCATTGACATGGCGTTCGTGCACATAGATGCCGCTCACGCCGCCCGGGCTTGCATTCAGGTACTTGTAGGAGCACCAGGTGGCGAAGTCAACATCGTCGTCGTGCATAGACAACTCGATGTTGCCAACCGCGTGTGCAAGATCGATGCCGACCGTTGCGCCAACCCGATGCCCAGCGGCAGCGATGTCAGCCATCGGCAGCACCTGGCCGGTGTAGTACTGCACACCTGGTAGAAGCACGGTCGCCAACTCATCACCACAGGATTCGATTGCATGAATGATGTCTTCGGGATGCAGCAGTTCTTCGCCGTCGCGAGGCGACACGGTGACAAGCGAGGTTGCTGGGTCAAACCCACGTTGGCGAATCTGGCTCTCAACCGCGAAATGGTCCGATGGAAAGGCATGTTCTTCGATCAAGATCTTGTGCCGATCCGGTGTGGGCCGGTAGAAGCTGACGAGCAACAAGTGCAGATTGACGCTGAGCGCGTTCATAACCGTGACTTCATTCGGCTGAGCCCCGAGAACCCGAGCCATCGAGTCCTCGACCGAACGGTGATAATCGGCCCAACCAGGGTCACCGGTGAAATGACCCTTGACGCCGAGTGTCGACCACCGATCGAGCTCGCCGACCACGTAGTCGCGAGCCTTCTTGGGCATGGGGCCGAGCGAGTTGCCGACGAAGTAAATCGAGTCGGCAGCTCCCTGGGGCGGTGGTGGAAGTTCGAAACGGTTACGCATCTCCGCAAGCGGATCCGCGGCATCGAGTTCGGCGGCTTGGGCTGGATCGGTAGACCACTCAGACATGAGCCCAGGTTACGCGACCGTCGACCAGCTGCGCCGGTCCGAACCTGGTTGTCTATGACCGACCCAATCAGACCCAATCAGCTTGGCCACACGTTGACGCTGAAATAGTTCTGCGGCAATTCACCTCTCGTGTTGTAAACCCGACCCACATGGTCGACAATGACGACTTCATTTACAACACATATGTGGAGCAACCATGACGCAAGGTTTTGAAACCCGTCAGATACACGCTGGGCAGGTGCCCGACTCAGAAACGGGTGCCCGTACGGTCCCGATCTACCAAACGACCAGTTTCGTTTTCCGAGATGCAGAACACGCAGCAAACCTGTTTGCTCTGGCCGAGATAGGCAACATCTACACCCGGATCATGAACCCG
>DNHM01000058.1 GCA_003485885.1 Acidimicrobiaceae bacterium | reverse complement strand
CGCAGTGGGCGTTGACGCTGGCGCACGGCTCGACGCATCACATCGATCATGCGGAGGTCGCCCTTGACCCGAGCGATGTGGACCGGGTCATTGCCGCGGACACGGGCGTTTGGAACGAAGTCGCCAAGCACGCTGAGTTCGACGCCAGACTCGCCGAGCGATGGCAGCACTTGTTCGATATAGGTCAGGAAGAGCCGGTTTGGGCCAATGACCATTACGCCTTGGCCGGCAAGCGGGAAACGATGGCTGTACAGCAGGTACGCGGCACGATGGAGCGCGACCACGGTTTTGCCGGTGCCAGGTCCGCCCTGCACGATGACGGCGCCAGCGAGGGGAGCACGGATGATCTCGTCTTGTTCACCCTGGATAGTGCCGACGATGTCGCCGAGGCGTCCGGTACGGCCCTCTTCCAGCGCTGCGACCAGCGTGCGTTCGCCCTTGAGTCCAGTTCGTTCGCCGCCTTCGCCGGTGAAGTATTCGTCTTCGATGCCGAGCAGTTCTCGGTAGCGGGTTATGTAGTGGCGGCGGCGGCTGAGCCCCATGGTTTGGCGGCCGGTTGCACGGTAGAACGGTTCTGCGATTGGCGCCCGCCAGTCGACGACCATCGGGTTGCGGTCCTCGTCGAAAACGGCGACGCGACCGATATGGAAATGGTCACCTTCGGCCTGATCAATACGCCCGAAGATCAGCGATTGGTCGCCGATATCCAGGTCTTCGAGTCGGGATCGCACCTTGTCGGCGAGGACGTCTCGTTCGTAACGAGCTTGGTGGGTGCCGCCCTCGCGAGATTCGACATTGTCGGTGATACTTTTCGCTGCCTCGCGTGATTGGTCGAGGCGCGCGTAGGCCTTATGTATGTAGGCCGCTTCGTCGGCGAAGTCCGGATGTTCGGTGTCACTCATGGCGTGGTCTTCCCTAAAAAAGGAGGCGATTCATCGTAGTCCTGTTCCGGCAAAACCGCTGTGTGACCCAGGTCCGGCACTACCGTCACGGCGTGCTTCCCCTTATTTGTATTGATGTCGACGGCACGCTCGTCGGTTCGTCGCATGTGCCGACCGAAGCTGTCTGGCATGCGGCGGCCGCGGCGACAGCTCGGGGTCAGCACCTGGCGTTGTCGACGGCACGGGGTGCTTTTGGGCCTACGCTCGAGTACGCCCGGCGGCTCGACCCCGACGGGTGGCACGTCTTCCACAATGGCGGGGCATTGCTCCACACCGGCAGTGGCGAGATCCGGGGCAGCAAGGTAGCCGACGAAGTTGTGAGTGCCGCCAGTGATATCGCCGATGCCCATGGCTGGCTGATCGAGTTTTATTCCGCTGATGACTACACCGTCGAAACCGAAAACAAGATTGCAGCTGACCACGCGGCGTTGATGGGTGTACCGCTGGTGAGTCGTACCCGCGACACGCTGCAGAGCGAGATCGTGCGGGTGCAATTTGTCGTGCCGATCGAAATCGCCACCATGGTGTACGCCGAGATGTCGGCCCAGGACGCGGTTGTTGTTGGGGCAACATCGCCGGTGCAGCCAGGTGTTGTGTTCGTTTCGTGCACCCGCCCAGGTGTGTCCAAGGGTGCTGCGATTTCTCGCATCGCCAAAGAGATGTCCATCAGCATCGACGACGTGATGATGGTCGGCGACGGCGACAACGACATCGAAGCCCTGGGCGCAGTCGGCCATGGTGTCGCGATGGCGAATGCCGTGCCCGATGCCAAGGCGGCAGCTTCCTACGAAGTCGCCCATGTTGACGCAGACGGCCTAGTCGAAGCGCTGGAGCTCTCCACCACACTGGCTGTCACCGCAACATGATGGTGCCAACATGATGGTGCCAGGCACCGTCATGTTTAGGGCGTGCCGAGGTGCTGTTCGTCGCTGCAGCGTCTGACAATGAACCTGGCGAGTTACCGTTTAAGGGGTGTCCAAGGATCTGTCAGCGTCGCCGTTTCTTGCAGCGTGCCGAGGTGAGAAGCCGAGCCGAGTGCCGGTGTGGTTTATGCGCCAAGCCGGCCGTTCGCTTCCTGAGTACAAGGCGGTGCGGGGCCCGGGGTCGATCAACCAAGCCATTGCCGACCCTGATCGTGCGACCGAGATCACATTGCAGCCTGTCCGGCGGTATGGCGTCGATGCAGCAATCTTGTTCAGCGACATCGTCACGCCGGTCCATGCGATCGGCTTCGGCATCGATATCAAGCCCGGCGTTGGCCCGGTCGCCGAGAAACCAATCACGAGCAGCGACGACCTTTCTCGGCTGCGCCCACTCGATCCCGAAGCCGATGTGCCCTATGTGCTCGAAACGGTGCGCAACCTGGTTGTTGAGCTCGATGTGCCACTCATAGGTTTCGCCGGCGCACCGTTCACGGTGGCCAGTTATCTGATCGAAGGCGGCCCGTCGAAGAACAAGGGCAAGACCAAGTCGATGATGCTCGACAATCCGCATCTGTTTCAACAGATCATGGACCGCCTCGCCGATCAAGCCATCACCTCGCTCACCGCGCAGGTCGAAGCAGGTGCGTCGGCGGTTCAACTGTTCGATAGCTGGGCTGGCTGCCTGTCGCCTCAGATGTATGAACGCCACGTCATGCCATCGAGCCAGAAGATCTTCGAAGCCGTCGGCAAGCTCAACGTCCCTCGGATCCATTTCGGTGTGAACACCGGCGAACTGCTCACACGCATGCGAGATGCTGGCGCCGACGTTATGGGTGTCGACTGGCTGGTGCCGCTCGACGTGGCCCGTGAGCGACTTGGCCCCGACGCAATCTTGCAAGGCAATCTCGATCCGGTCGTATGCCTGGCCAAATGGCCATCGGTCGCCGAGGCAGTCCGCGAAGTCCTTGCCCGCAACGGTGGCCATCACGGCCACATCTTCAACCTCGGACATGGCGTGTTGCCTGAGCTGAATCCCGAGATCCTCAAGCAGGTCGTTGACTTGGTGCATGGCGAAGGCAGCGCCCACCTGACCGACGCATGACCGGCACACCAACAACACACGGGTGGCCATCATGACAGCGCCGGTCGTCGTTGTTGGCGGCGGTATTGCTGGGTTGAGTGCGGCGTGGCAGTTGCAGCGCGACGGCATGGACGTCCATCTCTACGAACGCGCTGACAAGGTCGGAGGCAAGGTCCGATCCAGTGACTTCGCTGGTCGGATTGTCGACGAGGCGGCCGATGCGTTCCTGGCCCGTGTGCCCTACGGCATCGAACTGGCGACAGAACTTGGTCTGGCCGACCACATGATTTCACCGAGTGCTCGCAAGGCGCAGGTGTGGACTGAGAATGGGCTTATGCCGCTGCCCGAGCCTCATGTGCTCGGGATCCCACTTGAACGAGCGTCGGCCGAAGCGCTGCTTGGCCTCGAGGCTGCCGACGCACTCGAAGTTGACTTGGCTCGCACCGATCCCGATCCGGTCCGCAACGACGACACCATTGGTTCGCTCGTCCGTCGCCGTCTGGGTGATCGCATCCATGAGGCGTTGGTCGATCCGCTGATCGGAGCGATCAATGCCGGCGACACCGACGATCTCGAGTTGTCGGCATCATCACCACAGATTCTGGGTGCCGCCAATGCAAGCCCGAGCCTGATCGCCGCGTTGCGCCGCATGAAGGCGGGTTCAGATCCCGAAGCGCCCGTCTTTCACTCTTTCGTTGGTGGCATGCGGGTGCTCGTCGATGCGCTGGCAACCTCGCTCGACGGCGCCATCACTACCGGCGTTGGTGTCGATGCACTCGACCGTCTTCCCGGTGGAGCTGTACAGGTCGCGTTGTCCAACGGCGAGGTCATCGCCGCTTCCGCGGTGATCTTGGCATGCCCTGCACCCGCCGCTGCTGAACTCACTACCGAGTGGCCTGATGCCAGCGTCGACCTGGCTGCGATCCCGCTTGTTTCGGTCACGCTCGTGGCGCTTGCGTACCCCGCTGGCACGGTGCAGGTGCCGAGCGAGTTGAGTGGGTTTGTCGTGCCCCGCAATGCTGACCTGAAGATCACCGCGTGTTCATACGGCATGCAGAAGTGGCCTCATCTGGGCGGCGATGTCGACCTGTTGCGAGTCTCGGTTGGCCATGGACGTGATCAAGAAACCCCCGCGCTTCCCGATGATGAGTTGCTGGCCGTGATCCTGGCCGACCTCGAAACGGCCATCGGTATCACTGCCGAACCAAGCGACGTGCGCATTTCCCGGTGGGACCGCGCCTTTCCCCAATACGTGGTCGGCCATACCGAGCGCCTTGGCCATATCGAAGGTCAGCTCAACCCCGACGGTGTTTTCCTTGCCGGCATGGGGTACCGAGGTATCGGCATTCCCGCATGTATTGATCAGGGCCGCAGCGCCGGCGTCGACGCAATCCTGCACGTCCTTGAACACCGGTAACCACGCAAGGTTCCAAGGATCGTCTGGATGGTTTTCGAGCTAGTCGATGATGATGCAGTCGTCGGTTAGATCGATGTTTCGGGCGTTTCCTGAGCTGTCGGCAATGGTGCCGCGAACGAAGAAGTCGATGCGCGAGCCCACGAGTTCCGAGCGTGGCACATCCACCTGGTAGGTGGTGCCATCGAGTTTGGTTAGTGGCTGTGCCGGGTCTGATTCGTCTTCCCATGTGACCACAAGGTCGGCGGTTGGGCTGGGGTCGTTGTTGNNCATGCGGGTGCTCGTCGATGCGCTTGCGACCTCACTAAACGGCAGCATCACTACCGGTGTTGGTGTCGATGCACTCGACCGGCTTCCCGGTGGATCCGTACAGGTCGCGTTGTCCAACGGCGAGGTCATCGCCGCTTCCGCGGTGATCTTGGCATGCCCTGCACCCGCCGCTGCGGGTCTCACCACCCAGTGGCCTGAGGCCAGCGCCGATCTGGCCTCGATCCCTCTTGTTTCGGTCACGCTGGTGGCTCTTGCCTATCCAGCGGGCACGGTGCAGGTGTCGGCCGAGTTGAGTGGGTTTGTCGTGCCCCGCAATGCCGAACTGAAGATCACGGCGTGTTCGTACAGCATGCAGAAGTGGCCCCATCTGGGCGGCGATGTCGACCTTTTACGAGTCTCGGTTGGTCATGGCCGTGACCAAGAAACCCCCGCGCTTCCCGATGAAGCGTTGCTGGCCGTGATCTTGGCCGACCTCGAAACCGCCATCGGTATCACCGCCGCACCGAGCGACGTGCGTATCTCCCGGTGGGACCGCGCCTTTCCCCAATACGTGGTCGGCCATACCGAGCGCCTTGGCCATATCGAAGGTCAGCTCAACCTCGACGGCGTTTTCCTTGCTGGCATGGGGTACCGAGGCATCGGCATCCCCGCATGTATTGATCAGGGCCGTAGCGCCGGCGTCGACGCAATCCTGCACGTCCTCGAACACCGCTAACCACGCAAGGTTCCAAGGATCGTGTGGATGGTTCTGAGCTAGTCGATGATGATGCAGTCGTCGGTTAGATCGACATTTCGGGCGTTTCCTGAGGTGTCAGCAAGGGTGCCACGAACGAAGAAGTCGATCCGCGAGCCCACGAGTTCCGAGCGGGTTACCTCTACCTGGTAGGTGTTACCTCCGAGTTCGGTTAGTGGCTGTGCCGGGTCTGATTCGTCTTCCCATGTGACCACAAGGTCGGCGGTTGGGCTGGGGTCGTTGTTGTCGCTGATTGTCACGGTGAGTCTGAATGGATCACCGCAGGTGACGGTGAAGGACAACACGGTGGGCGCCTGGAAGTCAGCCACCACCGGACCCGATGTTGGCGCAGGAGGAACGGTCGGTGCCGGCGTGGGTGTCGCGGTCGGCTCCGTGGTCGGTGTTGGTGTCGGAGGGACAGAGGTAGCGGTGGGCGGCGCCGGCGTGGGCGTAGCGGTTGGAAGAGCGGTCGCTGTTGGAGGAGCGGTGGTAGGTGGCGGGGGTTGTGGCTGGGACGTCGAGGTTGGCGCGGGCACAGCGGTGGGCGTAGGCGTGGGTTGGGCCTCGACCCGGTTGTCAGGTTCTGGCGTTGGTGCCGCCGCAGGAACAGCCGCAACGGTTGGCGGCGGGACCGGAACAGTCGGCAAGAACTGTGGCGACGGTTGTGCAGTGGCTTCAACCACAGGAGCAGCTCCCGCGATGATTGTGGTCTCACGCCGGAAGGGATTGAGCAGCATCAGTAGGACGGCAGCCACTACGACACAGCCGACGGCAACGGCGGCCACCCTTGATCGGATGGCCCCTGACGTTGTTGTGTCGTCGACATCTGTCAGCACCGGGAACCCGTCGTCGTTCCAGACGGTTTGATCGGTTCCTACCGGTCCCAGTGCTGCGTTCGCGTGGGCCGTTGGTTGTGTCTGGTGGCTGTTCGGTAGTTGGTTGGTGGTGCCGACGTCCGCGTTGTGGCCGGAATCAGCCTGGCCTGGCTCACCAACGTCACCGTTCGTATCGGTGGTCGTGGTCGTTCCCTTTTGGATGGCATCGAGCACTCTCTTGTGAATGGAAGCGGGCACCGGCAGCAGCGGAGCAGCAGCCAGATATGCCTCGGGACGATGACGGCGTTCGGTCTCTTCGCAGACGCCGCAGCCGGTGATATGGCGTGCGACCCGTTTGCGGACAAGGGGACTGAACTCGTGACCTGCAACGATGTCGGCCAGGTCGTCGCATACGTCCGCTCCAACCTTGGACACGATCAGTGCGCCAACGGCCGTTTTCAGTCTGTCTTTGGCCCGGTGCAAGATGACCGAACACTTCGGCCCAGGTACTCCCAGGCTCTCAGCCAGTTCTTCGCCATCGAGTTCGTGACGGATGTTCAGTTCGAGCACGGACCGGTCAACATCGGACAGCCCAGCCGTTGCTTCCCAGACCAAGGCGACGAGTTCGGTTGGCCCGACGGGTTCAGCGGTTGAGGCAGCCACGGTCTGCTCCTCGCCGGTTTCGAACGGGTCCTCGGGACGTTCGCGTGTTCGTTGTCGATGTTGTTTGAAGCACTGGTTGCGGGCGATCGCGTACAACCACGGCCGGAGTTT
>DNHM01000543.1 GCA_003485885.1 Acidimicrobiaceae bacterium | reverse complement strand
TTGATCACCATGACCAGACGCTGTTTTTCAATCAGTTCGACCGCGTCGGGAAGCGACACGCTGCCATCATGTTCGCCGGCTGGCGCTCCGACCTTTGCGGCAACACCGGCTACCTCGACGCCCTCAGCCCGAAGGGCAGCAGCTGTGCCGGCGGTCGCAATGATGTCGAAACCCAGTTCGGCATAACTACGGGCCGCCTCGATGCCCATTGCCTTGTCGCGGTCGGCCACGCTGAAGAAGATCGCGCCAGCGTCTGGCATCTTGGTACCCGCAGCAATCTGGCTCTTGGCGAATGCCAGGCCGACTCCCAAGTCGATACCCATAACTTCGCCCGTACTGCGCATTTCTGGACCGAGTAACTGGTCGCTCTCGGGGAAGCGGTTAAACGGCAAGACAGCTTCTTTGACCGCAACATGGTCGCCAGGGGCGATATCGCCAAGCATGCCTTCGGAGCGCAGTTCTTCCAAGCTCGCACCCAGCATGACCCGGGTTGCGATCTTCACCAACGGACGCCCCGTTGCCTTGGCCACAAACGGCACGGTACGCGATGCACGAGGGTTGGCTTCGAGCACATAGATATTGCGTTCTCCCCCATCGTTGGTGACTGCGAACTGCACGTTGAGCAGCCCAATGACTTCGAGCTCCGTAGCAAGCGCTGCGGTCACCGCTTCGAGGTCAGCAATTGTTTGCGGCGGCAGCGATTGCGGTGGAATCATGCACGCGCTATCACCAGAGTGCACACCGGCTTCTTCGACATGTTCCATGATCCCGCCGATGAGTACTTCACCAGTGCTGTCACGAATCGAGTCAACATCGACTTCGATCGCATCTTCGAGGAATCGATCGACAAGCACCGGGCGTTCTGCGGATAGACCGCCCTCGCGTCCCAACGAACCCATCGAGGCGAGTTCGGCCATTGCATCGCGCAAGCCTTGCTCGTCGTGCACGATGGTCATGGCCCGGCCGCCAAGGACATACGACGGGCGCATAAGTGCCGGGTATCCGACCTTGTTGACCACGGCAATAGCTTCTTCGACGGTGGTCGCAGTGCCGCCCGGAGGTTGCGCTATGTCGAGTCGTTCACACAGCGCATTCCACCGCTCGCGGTCCTCGGCCAGGTCGATTGAGTCCGGGCTTGTCCCGGCAATCAGCTCACGTGGTAGTTCACCAGCCAGTTTCAGTGGTGTCTGGCCTCCAAGGCTCACGATGATGCCAGCAATACCTGGGCCGCCACCGGCTTCGGCTGAAGCGATCTCGGCCTCGATGATGTTCATGACATCGTCGTAAGTCAGCGGTTCGAAATACAACCGGTCGCTGGTGTCGTAGTCGGTCGATACCGTCTCGGGATTGCAGTTGACCATGATGGTCTCATAACCGGCGTCGCGTAGTGCGAAGCTGGCGTGGACGCAGCAGTAGTCGAACTCGATGCCCTGACCAATGCGATTCGGCCCCGATCCCAAGATGATGACCTTGGGACGATCGCTGGGCGCAACCTCGCTGTCGTCTTCCCATGTCGAGTAGTGATACGGCGTGTCGGCTTCGAACTCGGCGCCACAGGTATCTACCGTCTTATATGTGGGGAAGACACCTGCTTCCCGGCGAGCGGCACGGACAGTAGTGAGCTCGACCTGCCACAGGTACGCAAGCTGTTCGTCGCTGAATCCATGGCGTTTGGCCCGGCGCCAGTCAGCCCGACCCATGTCCGCAAATCCAACAGCTTCGAGACGAGCCCGTTCTTCAGAAATCACCAGCATCTGGTCGAGGAACCACGGGTCAACCTTGGTCGCTTCGTAGACCTCGTCGACCGTCTTACCCCGACGGAGCACGGCTTCGAGTTCCCAGATCCGTTCAGGCGTACCGATGGCTGACTGGGCGAGCAGTTCGTCGATTGGAACCTCGTCAAGGAGCGCCTCGCCTGGATCACAGTTGAGCCCGAACCGGCCAAGTTCGAGTGAACGCAGCGCCTTCTGCAACGACTCGGTGAAGGTCCGACCAATGGCCATAACTTCGCCGACCGCTTGCATCTGTGATCCGAGTACCGACGGTGTGCCGCTGAACTTCTCGAAGTTCCACCGAGGAATCTTGGTGACGACATAGTCGATGGTTGGTTCGAAACTCGCCGGGGTCTTCTCGGTGATGTCATTCGGGATTTCGTCGAGTGTGTACCCAACAGCCAACCGAGCCGCGATCTTGGCGATTGGGAAGCCGGTTGCTTTGGACGCAAGCGCCGAGGAACGACTCACACGGGGATTCATTTCAATAACAACCTGGCGGCCATCGACGGGGTCAACAGCGAACTGCACGTTCGAGCCGCCGGTCTCGACGCCGACTCGGCGCATGACAGCAAAGGCATCGTCGCGCATCTTTTGGTATTCAACGTCGGTCAGCGTCTGCGCTGGAGCAACCGTGATCGAATCGCCAGTATGTACACCCATGGGATCGAGGTTCTCGATCGCACACACAACCACGCAGTTGTCGGCATGGTCACGCATGACCTCGAGTTCGAATTCTTTCCAGCCCTTGATCGATTCTTCGATCAGGATCTCAGAAATGGGGCTCGATTCGAGGCCGTGGCTGGCCACGAACTCGAATTCTTCCATGGTGTGGGCGAAGCCTGTGCCCTTGCCGCCAAGGATGTACGCCGGGCGGATAATAACTGGCAGTCCAATCGTCTCGACAGCTTCTCGGGCCTTGGCCATACCCGTTTCGAGCTGTTCCTGTTTGGTGTCGCCGGTGCCTCGGGCTGATGCCGACAGCGGCACCTCAAGACCGATCTCGATCATGGCGATCTTGAATCGTTCACGGTCCTCGGCGGTGGCAATTGCTTCGGCGTCGGCGCCGATGAGCTCAACGTTGTACTTATCGAGCACCCCGGCCTCGACCGCTTCCATGGCCAGGTTCAGCGCAGTTTGGCCGCCGAGTGTTGGCAGGAGCGCATCGGGTTTCTCGACCTTGATGATCTCGGTCAGCACTTCGAGTGTGAGCGGCTCGATGTAGGTCGCGTCGGCAAACTCGGGGTCGGTCATGATCGTGGCCGGGTTCGAGTTCGCCAGGATGACTCGGTAACCCTCGTCTCGTAACACTCGGCATGCCTGGGTGCCCGAGTAGTCAAATTCACAGGCCTGGCCAATCACAATTGGACCAGAACCAATCAGCAGGATGCTCGAAATATCATCGCGGCGAGGCATCAGCCCTGACCTCCCTGGGGTTGACCATGTACGTCGGTCATGAGCTGGTCAAATCGTTCGAACAAGTAGCGACTGTCGTGTGGTCCCGGCCCCGCTTCGGGGTGGTACTGCACGCTGAATGCAGGCACATCAAGGCTGCGGATTCCTTCGACTGTTTGGTCGTTGAGATTGATATGCGTGATCTCGACACCGTTTACCGAGTCGTCGGCCACGCAGAAGTTGTGATTCTGGCTGGTGATCTCCACGGTGCCCTCGGCCAGGTTACGCACGGGATGATTGCCACCGTGATGCCCAAACGGCAGCTTGAAGGCAGGTAAACCAAGCGTGAGTGAAAGCAGCTGGTGGCCCAGGCAGATACCGAAAACTGGTACCTCGCCCAGAAGACCATCGATCATCTCGGTGGCGCCAACAACACCTTCAGGGTCACCTGGACCGTTCGACAAGAACACGCCGTCAGGTTTGTGCTCAAGAATGGTTGCAGCAGCGGTGGACGCAGGCACAACCGTGACCCCGCCTAATAACGCCAGCTGATCCAGGATGGTGGACTTGATGCCGAAGTCGACGGCGATCATGTTCCACGGGGCCTTGTTGTCGGCACGTGCCGAGGCGACGCTGTACGGAGAGTCGCACGTAACCGTCGCAGCCATGTCGAGCCCATCGGTGCCAGGTTCGGCAACCGCAGCAGCTCGCAACGTGGCTTCGTCGGCTGTGCCGAACGCGCCTGGCATGGCGCCAGTATCGCG
Organism: Acidimicrobiaceae bacterium; assembly: GCA_003485885.1. Classification (GTDB taxonomy): domain Bacteria; phylum Actinomycetota; class Acidimicrobiia; order Acidimicrobiales; family UBA10347; genus UBA10347. Next base: position 6,229 of record DNHM01000543.1, on the reverse strand, counting down.
AATATGACGGGTCAGGCGTCGGGTATCGATGCCGGCAATGCCTGCTACGCCGTGTTCCACCAGGAAACTGGTGAGGTCGGTTTCGCTTCGCCAGTTGCTATGCCGACGGGGTATATCGCGGGCAATAACACCACGCAGGAATGGCCTGCGGCTCTCGTGATCGGCGCTATTGACGCCGTAATTTCCAAGGTGTGGGTAGGTAAAAGTCACGATCTGGCCGGCATAGGACGGATCGGTGATCACCTCCTGGTAACCCGACATGACAGTGTTGAACACGACCTCGCCGGTGGCAACTCCACTGGCCGGGGCTGCTCCGAAGGCTTCGCCCTCGAACACCGTGCCATCGGCCAATACCAGTGCGGCCTCGACAACTTTGTGTGGATTCGTTGCGCTCATTGTGTGATCTCGCCTTCGTGTACCACTACACGGCCATCAACGATGGTCGTTCGCACTCGGCCTCGCAGCTCAGCGCCTTCGAACGCGCTGTTTGTGCCTGCGGTGGCTTGTGTTTGTGTGGACACGGTGAACCTTTCGTGGGGGTCGATGATGGTCAGGTCGGCAGTTACGCCGGGGGTGATCGTACGTTCAGATGGGCTGCCGAGGCCAAGGAGTTCTGCTGGCCGCCAACTCATTGCTCGCAGCACCTGACTGATAGCGATGTCTTGGCTTAGAGCAACGGCCAGTGCGGTTTCAAGCCCGACAGAACCAGCTTCGGCAGCGTCGAAAGGACGTTCCTTGCGGTCGGTCGAATGAGGCGTGTGATCACTCACGATGCAGTCGATAAGGCCTGAGGAAACGTCATGGCGTACCGCCGCGACATCCGACAGTTCGCGGAGCGGCGGCTCAACTTTACGACTGGTGTCGTACGTGGAGAGATCGGCATCACATAACACAAGATGGTGCGATGCGATCTCCGCGCTCACCGTGATACCAGCGCGCTGGGCCTCGGCCACGAGTGCAAACGACCGAGCCGTGGACAATGTCTGAAAGTGCAACCGTGCACCGGTCAGCCGAGCCAGCGCGATGTCACGCATAACCATGATCTCCTCGGCTTCGGACGGCGCACCAGGCAAGCCGAGCCAACTTGACCACTCGCCCTCGTGCATCTCGGCACCAACGCTGAGCTCGACACAGTCAGCGGGCTGGGCAATCGTAAGACCGAACGGCGTTGTGTACTCGAGCGCTCGCCGCAGGAGCAGCGGGTTCTGCACGCCGGCGCCACAGTCGGTTACGAAACGGACGCCGACCTCGGCCAGTTCACCCAGCGGAGCGAGATGGGTGCCGGCTCTGTCGACGGTGATACACCCAGCCACTTCGACATGACACAGCGCTGCGTTGGCCAACGTTCGAATGTGCTCAACGACCGCGGCAGTGTCGACCGGCGGCATCGTATTCGGCATAACCAACACGGTTGTGAAACCGCCTAGGACAGCGGCACGACCACCACTTTCCATGGTCTCAGCTGCTTCGTCACCCGGCTCCCCCATGTGGGCATGGAGGTCAACCAGGCCAGTCGACACAACACAGCCGGTGGCGTCGATAACGGTTGCAGAATCTGGGGCCGCTGCGACGTCGACGATCCGATCGTCGACGACGCCAACATCTTCGGTGCGTGTCCCGGTGGAGTCGATGACGGTGCCGCCTCTGATGATCAGGGCAGTCATACGGCTGTTCCGACGTTGGCATCGGCTTGAGGTTGAGCATGGACCTTTGGCAGATCGTTGACGCCAGATCCCAATAAGAGAAAGAGCACGGCCATGCGGACGGCCACGCCGTTGCGCACCTGATCAACGACCACTACTTGTTCGAGGTCGGGTACATCGGCCGCGATCTCAACACCACGGTTCATGGGGCCGGGGTGCAGTATCGGCACGTGCGGGCTCAGCTTCGCTGCCCGGGCAGCGGTGAGTCCATAGAGCGTGCTGTACTCGCGTAGGTCCGGCACCAACGCCTCGTGCTGTCGCTCGCTTTGCATACGCAGCAGATACACCGCATCCGCATCGACTAGCGACGCATCCAGGTCATGAGACGTGCGAACCGGCCAGGTACCGATTGCCGGCGGCAGCAGTGTCGGAGGTGCCACCAGCGTGACCTCGGCGCCCAACATGGTCAGCGCTTGCACATCGGACCGGGCGACCCGGCTGTGTTTGATGTCGCCAACAAGCACGATGTGGCTTCCTGCCAGATCGCCGAGTTTCTGCTGCAAGGTGAAGCAGTCGAGTAACGCCTGGGTCGGGTGTTGATGCCATCCGTCGCCGGCATTGATCACCGACGCGTCGAGCCATTTGGTGAGTTGCCACGGCACACCCGAGGAGCGGTGACGAACCACCACGGCATCGATGCCCATTGCCTCGATGGTTTCGGCCGTGTCGCGTAACGATTCGCCTTTGTTCACCGACGACGTTTTGACCGACACGTTTAATGTGTCGGCAGACAGTCGTTTGGCAGCGACTTCGAACGACAATCGGGTGCGGGTGGAGTCTTCGTAGAACAGCAGTGCCACGGTCTGGCCTCGGAGTGCCGGGACCTTGGCTATGCGCCGTTGGGCGACCTCGGCGAATGACGGTGTGATTCGCAGAATCTCCCGTAGATCAGCCTCGCTCAACTCATCGATCGAGAGAAGGTGCTTCATTTAACCATCTCGCCGAGTTCGACGCTGTGCATGGTCACCGCGACAGCTTCGCTGCGGGCAGTGGGCAGGTTTTTGCCGACATAGTCGGCACGAATTGGCAACTCGCGATGGCCGCGATCCACCATCACTGCCAGCTGCACTGCCTGGGGCCGACCGAAATCGGTGAGTGCGTCGAGCGCCGCCCGAACGGTTCGGCCGGTGAACAAAACATCGTCGACCAGGATCACGGTCTGTCCGGTTAATTCGACTGGGATCTCAGTTGGGGCCTCTGGTAACACGGGGCGCAGGCCAATGTCGTCGCGGTGGAACGCAACATCAACGGTGCCGAGGGGCAACCTGATGCCCTCGATGGCCTCGAGCGCCTCGACCAGATGGATCGCAGGTTCAATACCACCGGTTTGCAACCCGACGATGACCAGGTCGGCCAGGCCGCCGTTACGTTCAACGATCTCGTGGGCCATACGTTTAACGGCTCGTCGGATCTGATCGGCATCCATCACCTGGGCCCGGGAAACAAAATTCCCGCCATAGGGTGGCGCGCCTCTACGTTCACGTTCGCCCATAGGACGTTCCTCCTGTCCGTCTGGGCCTCACGGAACCCACTTCACGGTCAGTGCCCGAACCTAGCAGCAGTCAGCTCTCGCGCGTACGACTAATCCAGAGTTGATGCCCGGTTGGATCGGAGCGTTCATGTCGATAACCAGCACGGGCCGCAACCTGTTGTGATGCGGTGTTGCTGGTGTTGCATCTGGCAACAATCGTGTCAAGCGAAAGTGTCTGATGGGCCCACTTGGTCACGGCAGAAACTGCAGCCGTGGCACTTCCGTGCCCTCGACCCGCCGGGAGCAGCCAATACCCAATCAGAGCACCTCGATGAGCATCACTAAAGCCGGATAACCCGACCTCACCCACGACACCATTCGTATCGTGGCTCTGGATCACCCAGTCGATCGACTGGCGGTTGGCCGCTCGGTCGTGGACCCCAGCAATCCAACGAGTGGCCAAGGCCACCGTGGGTGTAGATGGAACCGAGTTCCACGCGGCCACATCTGGATCCGACCAACCAGTGACCAGCGTTTCCGCATCGGTGAGCGCCCATGGCCGCAACACCGCACCATCGATCTGAAGCCGGGGTGTCATGCTTATGGCCGTCATGGTTGTGGCCGACGGTCAGTCTGGGCGAACCTGGCGAGCAACGGAATCAAGCACGCCGTTGACGAAACTCGACGAACGTTCGGTTGAATATTCCTTGGCCAGTTCAACGGCCTCGTCCATGACGACAGCAGCAGGAACATCGGGTTGGGCGACAAGCTCCCAGATGGCAAGCCGAAGAATGGCTCGGTCCACATTTGGTAGTCGATCGACCGTCCACCCCTCGGCGTGGCTGTTGATCAGCGCATCGATCTCGTCTCGACGGGACTCGACACCTTCGAGCACGGCCACGACATAGTTCGCTGGGGTAAGCGGCTGCTCCCCCAGTAACACTTCAACCGCGAGTTCGCGGGCTTCGCTCTCGTAGAGCAAACCAATCGCTCGTTCCCGAGCCTCGCGCCGCCCCGGCCCAAGTGACGCGACATCGGCCATGTCAGGCCCGACCGGTGTACTCGCCGTTGCTGGTGGCAACCTTGATCTTTTCGCCCTGTTCGATGAACAGCGGCACCTGCACCACAAGGCCTGTCTCAAGGGTCGCTGGCTTGGTTGCACCTGACACCCGGTCGCCCTGGATCCCTGGTTCGGTTTCGGCGATCGTCAGTTCGACACTCGAGGGCAGGTCGACGCCGATGATCTCATCGCCATGCATCAGCATGACGGCATTTGCGGTCTCGACGAGATAATTCGCGGCGTCACCGAGCGATACGGGCATAACGTTTATCTGGTCGTAGCTCTCGGTATCCATGAACACATACGCGGTGCCATCATTATACAGGTACTGCATTTCGCGCTTGTCGATCATGGCACGTTCGGTCTTTTCGCCGGCGCGCCAGGTCTTGTCGATCACCGCACCGGTGCGCGAATTACGCAACGTACTGCGAACGAATGCGGGACCTTTGCCGGGCTTGACGTGCTGAAAATCGACGACCTGGAACAGGTTGTTGTCGATCTGAAGCGTCATGCCTGTCTTGAAGTCGCTGGTCGAGATAACTGCCATGGCCAGCAGGCTAACCGCAACGGGCCCATTCGAGAGCCGACGTCACACCCCGAATTCGGGCACCAACTTCGTCACTGGCGGAACGAGAAGTCTTTGGAGGAAATACGGGCCGTGTTCAGGTTCGTCTCCGAGTCCTGCAGGTCCCGACCTGCTCCTTGCAACGGCGGGTCGAAGCACCAGCACACGCCCGTTGACCGCAGGCTCCGAAGACATCGAGTAGCGGTCACCCGCTGCTGACTTCCTTGGACATCAACCGTTCCGGTCGCTACAAAGGTGCTTACAAAACTTCGGGGTCCTTAGGGAAACCTGTGAGTCGTTCGGCTCCACTCGTGGTGACGACACAGGTGTCTTCGATGCGGACACCGGCGTTCCCCTTCAGGTACACCCCTGGCTCTACGGTCGCGACCGTCCCCAGTTCATAGACATCGGGCACATCTTTGGCGACACGAGGCAACTCGTGGATGTCCAGGCCCACGCCGTGACCGGTGCCATGGGTGAAACTGTCGGCCCACCCGGCGTCGGCAATGACCGTACGAGCTGCTGCATCGACCTGGGCGGTACCTGCTCCGGCGACCATGGCGTCAACACCTGCCTGCTGAGCCGCAAGAACGGTGTCGTAGTGGTGCCGCTGTTCAGGACTCATTGGCCCGACGCAGAAGGTACGGGTCATGTCGCTGCGGTACCCATGGACCATTGCCCCTACGTCGACGATCACCAGGTCGCCACGTTCAATCGTGCGATTACCGGGCGCATGATGTGGAATAGCTCCGTTGGGGCCAGAGGCAACGATCGTGTCAAAACCCAGGTCATCAGCACCGCCGGAGCGAATCGACGCATCGAGTGCACGGGCAAAGTCACGTTCGGTTGGTTGTTGGGCAAGCAGCGGCCGCACGACAGTCAGCGCGGCGTCGACGATCTCGGCAGCGGCACGAATGCGAGCAATCTCGCCATCATCTTTCTGCGACCGAAGCTGATCGACAAGAGCAATAGTGGGCACGATCGTCTGCTCAGGAAGCCATTCCTCGCCAATCCGGCGTTGTTGTGCCCAACTCACGTGTTCGGCCTCGAGCCCTACCAACTCGGCGCGACCCAGGAGCTCCTGGATTTCGTCACCCAATGTGGCTCTGGCGATCACGATTTCTGCAGAACTCGCTGCCGCCGCCAGCTCGACCGGCGCCCGATCTGCGTACCGAGAATCAGTGAACAACGTGATGTCCGCGTCGTAGACAACGACGGTCGCGTTCGATCCGGAGAAGCCTGTAAGCCAACGAATATTTGTCGGTGAAGTCACGATCAGCGCATCGATCTCGTGGCGATCGATCTCGGCGAGAGCCCGCGCCTCTCGGTCGGTTACGAGCAGAGGCGCCAGATCCTGTGGTGCCAGATCCTGTGGTGCCAGATCCTGTGGTGCCAGATCCTGTGGTGCCAGATCCTGTGGTGCCAGATCC
>DNHM01000319.1 GCA_003485885.1 Acidimicrobiaceae bacterium | reverse complement strand
GGCTTCAACGATGCCCACAACCACATGGGTGGCTATGGCGCCGCTCTGAACGAGGTTGCGATCCAACCGACCGTGGCTCGTTCTGTTGAAGAGATTGTCGACGCAATCGCCCGCCGGGCGGCCGAGACGCCCGCTGGCGTGTGGGTTATCGGCACCGGCTACGACGACAACAAACTTGCCGAACGTCGACATCCGACCCGACAAGAACTCGACCGGGTTAGTCCCGACAACCCGGTGCTGTTGAACCACACGTCTGGCCACTTCTGCGTGGTGAACACCGCGGCCATGCGACTCGCCCGGGTCGGCGAGGTCGAGGTACCTGAAGGGGGCGTGGTGGCGCTCGACGAAAACGGCGAACCCAACGGCCTGCTCGAAGAACAAGCCCAGACGCTGGCTCGCGGCCTGTTACATCCTCGGGCCATTGCCGACATGGTGCAGAATCTGGGGGCGGCTTCTGACAAGTATCTGAGCGAGGGCATCACCAGCTGCCAAGAGGCTGGGGTGGGTGGCATCTTGGGCACCAAGGAGCCACTTGAACTGGCGGCGTATCAGCAAGCTCGACGCGACGGGCGACTCCGGGTGCGGGTCACGCTGATGCCGTCGGTCGAGACGCTGCACGCCACCGACCACCACGTCGACGACGACGAACCGTTCGTGCTCGACCTTGGACTGCATTCTGGTTTCGGCGATGACTGGCTCAAGTTCGGTGCAGTGAAAATCTTCGCCGACGGCTCATTGATCGGTCGCACCGCTGCGATGTTCGATGACTTCGAAGGTGAACCCGGCAACAACGGGTACTTCCAGATGGAAGAAACCCGGCTGCACGGTCTGATCATGAAGGCGCACCGATCCGGCTGGCAAGTTGCCGTCCATGCCATTGGTGATCGGGCCGTGGCTTCGGTGCTCGACGGCTACACCGCCGCCCAACAGAAATACCCCCGTACCAACACCCGCCATCGCATCGAACACTGTGGCATGACCCGGGCCGTGGATGTCGCCCGTATTGCCCAGCTGGGGGTGATCCCCGTGCCCCAAGCTCGTTTCATCAGCGAGATCGGCGACGGTATGGCTCGCGCCATTGGTTCTCGCAAACCTGACTGTTATCGCATGCGCAGCTTCCTCGACGCTGGCATCGTGTTACCGGGCAGCTCGGACCGGCCGGTCGTCAACGGTGCTCCCCTACTCGGCATCCATGACCTAGTAAATCAATGCACCGCCGACGGCGAGCCATTTAATCCCCACGAAGCGCTCACCGCAGAACAAGCGCTACATGCCTACACACTCGGTTCGGCCTACGCCGCGTTCGACGAGAACAACAAGGGCTCAATCACCACTGGCAAACTCGCCGACCTGACCGTGCTCGACCGCGACATCACCACAACCGACCCTGCAGCGATCGACACGACCAAGGTCCTGGCCACTATGGTCGGAGGATCCTTCGAATACGGGACCTACGACTCGTAACGCCGTCGTTCCCGGCTGATACAACGCTGCGCATTGGGACTTTTGGCCGTCGACTCCAGAAACGTTGCGCCTAACAATCTCTCCAGGCGGGGCGAGATCTCGCTCATGCTGATCGCCAGCGGCGCTGGACTCGTGGCGTTTGCAAAGCGTCGCCGTCGAGCAAGCTCTGCTTGTTAGAGGTTTGACAGCCGTTCGCACGAGTTTCTGCGATCTATCCTCCAGTCTTCTTGACAGCAATACACGCCGGTCTCGGAGCCGTCTTCAAAGACGCCTTTGGCGCCTATCAGTGCGCAACCTACGGTCGTGATGTGACCGAAAAGGCTCTACGCACCATTGAAGACATCCGCAAGACCATCCTGAGCATGCCGTTCGCCCAATCCATGCAACTATCCATAGATCAGGCTGGTGACGGCGTTGGCGTGGCATCCATGCCGCTTTCCGATGCCGTGAGCTTCGACGGTGCTGCCTTTGCGGCCCTCGCTATAGGAACGGTCGCTGACATCGCCGCTGGTGCCGCCACGCTGGCCATGACACCACCCGATCAAATGGCATACACCTCAGGAATCGACTCCACGATTACTGCGAAGACTCAAGGTACGCGACTCTCGGCCCGCGCATCACTTCGAGAACGCCACGGGCAAAGACTGATCTTCGATGCACTCGTGTGGACCCACCCGTCCGACGGTGACCCTCGACAATGCGGCGAAGCCACGGTAACGATGCACATCACCCGCGCCGTTACACCCTGAGGCCAAACGCACTGACCCCCGTCTTTAGGGCAAGCTCACGAACGCTCCAAGTGCAGAACGCAAGTCAAGGTCGGCGGGGCAATGCAATCCGACCATGCCGATGTCGGTCGCTCCAGCCACGTTCCATTCGAAATCGTCGATGAACAGCACCGTTGACGGCTCAACGATGCCCAGCCGCTGCATCGCCAGTTCATAGATCCCAGGCTCGGGTTTACGATGACCAACTCCTGCCGAGTCGATTACGATCTCGAACAGCCCCTCGGGCAGGCGGGGTAACCAGAACGGCTGCCATTCGGCAACATTGTTCGTCACCAGCCCGGTCCGTAGACCTTGCGCCTTGAGTTCTCCGACGAGAGCGAGCCGGTCGTCGATCAGTGACAGGTTCGCCATCACGTTGTGTGCGCCATCCATGGCGAACAATGAGCTGGCGCCCGGCACGAGCGCCTCTACCCCTGCGCAGAAGTCCACCAGGCTGATCTCACCTCGTTCCAGTTCATGCCATCGGTGCGGTTCAGTAGACGCCAACGCTGCCGCCATCTCCACGAACAAAGCGTCGGGGTCGTAGGGCACGTCGTCAGTTGGCATGTGCAGGCTGGTAGTCAGCACACCCGAGTAGTCAAACAGCACCGCCTCGATCACCATCGGCGCAGCCTAGGCCCCACGACCGGACGGGTCCGAGGCACACATGGCTTGCTAGAGCTTGGTCGCATGGAGCGAGAATGCCGACGGCACTTGTGAACGCAACGGCTCCGGCAGATACCAACCGTCGGCTTCCTTCACGCAACTCGGCGAATACTGCCACGGGAGCATTTTGTGTTCATCCAGTTGGTCGATACGCATGCCCGCGCCCACAAGCGCATTAATGATCTCCGGAAGCGAGTGATTCCATTCGTGATGGCGGGTGGACGCGATCGCTGTGCCTTCAGGGTTGTCGCTGTAGGTCTGGTCTTCGTCCCAGCTAAGCGGAGACTCCGGCGTGTACCAATACGGGAAGTGAGGCTGGATCTTGCCGTCGACCTCTTCGAAGATGAACAGGAACGGGTGCACATCCCGGATGTAGAACCGTCCGCCAGGTTCGAGCAGGCTGGCCACTGCGGCTGCCCACGCGTCCATATCGTGCAGCCAGCAGATGGCGCCGATGCTGGTGTAAACGAAATCGACGGTGTGGCCGACGGCCTGAGGTGCGTCGTACACGCTGGCTTCAACGAAACGACTCGACGCTTCGGCACGTCGGATCAGCTTGCGGGCTTCAGCAATCGCTACCGGCGAGAAATCCACACCCACGACCGATGCTGCTCCGAGCCGTTCGAGTGAGAGTGTGTCGGTACCCACATGGCATTGCAGATGGGCCACGCTCAGTCCGTCGAGCGAGCCAAAGCGCTCCAGATCGAACTCGACAACGTCGCTCGTGGCCCTCGGGTTCGTGGCGTATTCGTCGATGCGGTACATCTCCGAACCAACGTGCACTTTGGCCCGATCGTCCCAGTTGTTGCGGTTGTCCTCGTAAAACTGTTCCGTCGCCATTGCATCAGTTTGTCAGTATTCGCAGCCAGCGAACGTCACGTTTATGGTCACCGGCAATGGTTGACACCCGAGGCCACCGACGCGGTATTGGCAACAATTCCCATAGTGTGCAAAAAGACCTGCCATTAGAACCATCGCCTGACAGTAGATGCGTTGGTAAGGTCAACAGGTTCATCGACAACCGACCAAGAAGTAGAAGAACATGCAAGGCGTAGTGAAGTCATTTGACCCAGCCACCAAAGATGGTGTGCTGATGTCCGACGTCGACTTCGCCGAGTTCGACCTCTCTCCGGTAGCCCTCGAGGGTTCCGTATTCCGCATGCTGCGCCAAGGCCAGCGAGTGGTATTCGACCTCGACGACAACGGCCGGGCGACCCATCTGCGACTTGGTTCCGAAATCGATATGGGCACACCAGACTTCTTGCAGTAACCCCTGCGAATACCCAAGACAATTACAAACCTGTTCCCGATCAAAGGCGCTCGGAAATGACACTTACCCTCGATTCAACGACGGTTGCTGACCAACTCGCAACCAAGTTCGGACTCAACAATGTCCAGCTGCACTACGGATTGAGCCAGAACGAGTTGTTCCACGCAGCCATTGCGAACGACCGAGGGCGCATTTCGCTCGACGGCCCAAGCGATGCACAAAAGGCGTACGCAACATCGCTGGGCGAAGACGGCCCGCTCGTGTATTACGGCGACCCGACATGCACCGGCCGACCGGTACAGGACACCTTTGCTGTGGCGTGGCCTGAGCTCGTCGACGAGATCTGGTGGAAGCCAGACTTCAAACAGTTCGACCCCACCAAATACGAAGCCCTGCTGGCACGGGTCATCGATCATCTCAACACCAACAACGCCGAGTTGTACTCCACCGATGTGTTCTGCGGCTGGGATCCAAAGTTCGCCAAGCCATACCGCTTCGTCGGCGAGTATGCCACCCACGCATACTTCGCCAACATCATGTTCCCCAACAACGTCCGCGACGACATCGACCGCGCCGCCGACGGTTGGACCATGATCAACGTTCCTTCATTCCATTGCGACCCAGAGCGCGATGGCACCGCCAGCGAACGCGCCGTAATCATGGACATCAAGAACAAGATCGGTCTCGTTGTTGGACGTGCCGACTATTGCGGTGTGGTTAAAAAGACCATGTTCACCGTCATGAACTTTGCGTTGCCAGCCCAAGGCCAGCTCACCATGCATTGCTCGGCCAATGTCGGCAGCGACGACGACTCAGCAATACTGTTCGGCCTGTCCGGCACCGGCAAGACCACGTTGTCGGCCGACCCCGACCGCCTCCTGATCGGCGACGACGAGCATGTATGGACCGACGACGGTGTCTCCAACTTCGAAGATGGTTGTTACGCCAAGCTGATCGACCTCGACAAAGAAAACGAACCTGTCATCGCAGCGGCACTATCCATGGCCGGGACACTCATCGAGAACGTTCCGTCGCTACCGGGCAAACCACTAAGCGAAACCCATCCGCAGGAGCTCGATCTCTTTGACGGGTCGCTCACCGAGAACACTCGTTTCGCCTACCCACTGTCGTGTAACCCGAGCGTCGCCGAAGGTGCACGTGGTCCGCACCCCCAGACCATCGTTTTGCTCACCGCCGACGCATTTGGCGTACTGCCCCCAATCTCGATGCTCAACGAGGAAGAGGTCATGTACCATTTCGTCATGGGCTTCACGTCCAAGCTGGCCGGCACCGAGGTCGGTGTTACCGAGCCACAACCTTCCTTTAGTTCATGTTTCGGCGCACCGTTTATGTCGCAGAAGCCCATGGTCTACGGCGAACTCCTCGCCCGCCGCATGGGTGACAACAAGGCCCGATGCATCTTGCTCAATACCGGCTGGACCGGTGGCGCCCATGGCACGGGCCAACGTATGTCGCTCGGCGCAACTCGCGCCTTGCTGAACGCTGCGCTTGCCGGCGAGCTCGACGACGTGGAGACCGAGGTCCACCCCATCTTGGGCTTGGCAATGCCCAAGTCAGCACGTGGCGTCGATCCATCGATCTTGAATCCCCGCAACACCTGGGAAGACAAGACGGCCTATGACACCGCTGCAACCAAGCTGCGCGACATGTTCCGAGCCAACTACGACTCCCAGGGATACGAGAAGCTCGGCATCCCCAACGTCATGTAATTCCGGCTCCACGCACATTTGGGACCAGGTGGTCCCGCCACCATCCGAAAAACGAAAGAGCCGACCAGCAGTTTTGCTGGTCGGCTCTGTTGTTGGTTTTGTTAGGTCTTAGAGGCCGTCGGCCCACGGGCTGCCTGACAGGTACTTCCAGCCGGCGTCCGGAAGCAAGGTCACGGCTGCACCGCCAAAGCGACTGAGGACTTCTTGTGCGGCATGGATGACCGCACCGCTCGACGTGCCGACGAAATGGCCTTCGGCAGTCATGATCTCGCGAACCTTTTCGACCGCTTGCGTGTGGGTGACCTCCCACCTGTGGTTAACCAACGACAGGTTGGCCACAGGCGGCTGGAACGGGTCGTGCTGGCTGCGCATGCCCCCGATGGGATCAGCCAGAATTTCTTCGACCGAGTGCACCATAATGCCGTCGTATTCGCGGCGCATCCCTCGGCTTGCACCCGTAAGCGTGCCCCCCGTGCCATAGGCGGCAACCAGATGATCAGGCGGCACGTCGAGCGGCCAATCCCTGGCGATTTCAACCGTCGTGCCAAACTCATGCGCCGCAGGGTTCGCAGGGTTGCCGTACTGATAACACATGTGACCTTCGCCGGCAGCCACGAGTTCTTTGGCGTGGACGATCGCGTCGTTGGGACCCCCGTCGACTTCAATCAACTCGGCCCCGTAGGCACGCAGCAGTTGTTTACGCTCGTTACTCGCACGGCTTGGCAGGCAGATAACCGCTTTGTGGCCGTTGATCAGCGCAACACGAGCCAACCCGATGCCAGTATTTCCCGACGTTGCCTCGATGATGGGCATGCCGTCTGGCAAAAGGCCGTTCTTCTTGGCATCGTGGAACATGGTCCATGCCGGGCGGTCCTTGATCGACCCTGTCGGGTTGTACCACTCGAGCTTTGCAAACAACCTGGTACCGCTAGGTGCAAGATTGTGAAGCTCGACGAGGGGTGTGTTTCCAGGTTCCATGATGTGCTGACCAACCGAGGTGCGAGGGCTATTCCTGACTTACTTGGTCAGGTTAGTCGGGTACCCAACTTAAAGACGACCCAAGAGGTCAGGTTAAAGGTCACAGTGAGGACGCGCGCCTACCGCCCGCCTACCTCGTCTGGCCAGCGCGTTTGTTTAAGCCGGTCGGACAGAAGCCAACCGATTCTCGAACCACGACTGGGCCATGAGCGCGCCGGCTGCGGCCATACCCATAAGCGACAAAATGTGATAGCCAGCGCCGCTCACAACAATGCCAGCCGTCAATGCTCCGATGCCGCTGGCGGCATTGGTCGCTAGGTCGGCTGCACCTTGCACCGCCACTCTGTCCGACTCAGCAACTGACTCGGTGAGTAGTGCACTTCCTGCGACTACACCGAAGCTCCAACCGAGACCCAACAAGAACAAACCAGGAAATAGCAGCCCTCGAGGCGCTTCGCCTGCAAGTGCCGTGAGTGTGGTAGCGCCAACAAGCGTGAAGCCTGCCAGCACAATCGTCTGCACTCGGCCTATGCCGTCGGAGATACGGCCAGCGATCGGCGCAAAAGCAAACATGCCTGCGGTGTGCGCCGAGATGACGGCACCGATCCAGCCCTTGCTGTGGCCATGATCTTCCATGTGTAGTGGCGTCATGGCCATAACCATGACCATGACGGCTTGAGAGATAACTAATGCAACGAATGCAAGCCGGGCGAGCGGGTGTGCCCATGCGATCGTGACAGCCTCACGGAACGGAACTGCCCGCTTCTTGACGGTCGCGTTTGGGTCGACGCCGCCACTGACGACCAACGGGTCGGGTCGCATAAAGAACCAGATCACGAGCGACGACAGGCCGAATAACACGATCGCCAATAGGAAACCACCGGCATTGGAATCGAGTCCGAGTGACTCGGCGACGGTGCCAAGTCCGCCGATCAGGCTTGGTGCAAGCACCGCGCCAAATGTGGCAAAGAAGACCACCGAGCCAATGTCACGGCTGCGGGTCTTGTCCGATGCCAGGTCAGCTGCGGCATACCGCGACATGTTCGATGTACCGCTACCGACCCCGACCATGATCATGCCCAGCAGGAACAGCGGCAACAGGCTTGCTTGGATAGCCACGACACAGGTGATGGCACCGAGCACGGCAACACC
>DNHM01000308.1 GCA_003485885.1 Acidimicrobiaceae bacterium | reverse complement strand
GCATCCATCTTGTATCGCTCAATGAGCGTGTTGTCGTCGGGCGCATCAGCATCCAGAGCAGTGAGCTGGGCCAGCGATGAACGCTCGATGTCAGCGTCTCGATCACCGGCAGCATCCGCTAACCACTGGGCGCGCTGTTGGATCTGATCGAAGGGAAAGCCGCCAGCGGTCGGCGTGCCATCTTCGGCATGCACCAGGCCGGTGAACTGGAAAATATCAGCATGGCGACCAGCGAGTCCAACGACGCGTTTGCCATGGCCGCCGATCAGGAACGGGATGTGTTCCTGCGTCGGACGGATCCCCATTTCCTCAACCGCGACCGTGTGGTATTCACCAGAGTACGAACACGAGCCGTTGTCGCACAGGCTGCGTACGATCTGCAACGACTCAGCAAACCGGCTAACCCGCTGACCAGGCGGCAGCAACCGCATACCGATTGCGTCATGTTCGACCTGTGCATACCCGGTACCAAGCCCCAGCACGAGTCGGCCCGATGTCATCTGGTCGACCGAGATCGCTGTTCGAGCAAGCAGTGCTGGATGGTGCAACTCATTGTTGAGGACCAGCGGGCCCACCCGAAGTGTGGTGGTCGCCTCGGCGGCGATCAGTAACGGCACGAACGGATCGACGGCGGCGTTGCCACGCCTACCAATGTGGTCAAACGAGTAAAGTTCGTCGTACCCGAGCGCCTCGATCTGTTGGGCAAATGTTCGTAGCGCTATCGGATCCTGAAACGGGCCGGTCTGAACGGCAAAACGAAATGGTCGTAGTGTCACTCGACCAACCTAAAGGCAACCAATCGTTTGTGTATAGCCGGCCGTCAGTCGCCTCCGCGTCGTAGACGTTTGGAGTGGTCTTCGAGCCTTTTGCGTTGTTGCGGCGTCAGGCTTTCCATGCCACGTTCGGAGACCTGATCCAGGATTGAATCCATCTCCGCCTCTTCCAGTTTGGTGAGTTCTCGTCGTGGTGGAGCGACAGCGTTCGGCGCTTGGGCAACCTTGAGATTCGCCCGACTACGGCGTTTGCGTTTGGAGGTGGAACGCGACTTCGACTGCTTCGGTGCGCCGCCACCACTCGCTGGCAACGGCACGCGGGGCACCCAGTCAGCGTGTTCGGCGAACCCAAGTGAACGCAGGCCAATCAGTGCGACGACGACCGTTGTCGCCAAGAACAACATGGAGAAATTGTCGCGAACACCCAGATACTGCACCATATTGATGACCACGATTCCGGCAGCAATACCCCACGCGGGGATGCCCGGCCAGAACCGGGCATCGGGCATACGCAGACCAAACCCGACCAACACGCCGAGTTCCATCATGCGTAAACCGCCGACACCACCGTTGGTACCAACAAGGATGTGAAACACCATCACCACCGCTGCGGGGACCAAGGCGAGCAGCACCAGATACGTGGTGAACAGTTTTCGCCCCATGGTGGCTTCGAGCATGCTGCCCAGCTGGAAGAAAACGAAGAACAACAACAGCACCCAGATGCTGTCGAACTCATTGGCAATCGGCCAGAGGAACAATCGCCACACCTGACCGTCCATAACCTCGCTCGGAACCAGGACCAACTTGCCGAGGATCGGGTGGCTCGGGCCCTCGACTGCCCACAGCAGCAAGGACAACACACCAACGCCGACCACAAAGATGGTGGTGTTGACGTCGACCGTGCCGACGCGAAACCACGGATCGTCGCTATTGCCAAACCGACCCATGTTAAAAGAACGCATAGGTCACAAAACTACGGCACAGAACGGCCAACGCGATGTCTAGCCGACTGTCTGTGCGTCTTTCTGCCCAAAATCGATGGGATCACGGCGGTCGGGAGGTCGGCTTATGACGGCCGCCACCGCGGTAAACACCACCACACCGCCCAGTATCTGGAGCAGTGTGAGCGGTTCGTCGTGGATAATCCATGCGGCCAGAATGGCAACGATATTCATCGACAACAGGTAGAGCGACGAACGCGACGCGTCGACATACCGATGCACCCACGCCATCACGATGTGACCAAGGCCGCCGGTGAACACAATGATGATTGCCAACCACAACCAATCCAACCCGCCGATTGCCCGGTAGTCCTGCGACGTGCTGGTGAGAAGCGCCCATGGAGTAACCGCTATGGCAGCCCAGATCACGACACCTGACATCCACTGCACGGCGTCGATGTCATGACGGCTTCGTTCACGTTTGGTCAACAAGAAGTAGGCCGTAAAGAAGAACTGCGAGACCGCTGCATAGATCAGCGCTGCAGCG
This sequence comes from Acidimicrobiaceae bacterium, assembly GCA_003485885.1. Classification (GTDB taxonomy): domain Bacteria; phylum Actinomycetota; class Acidimicrobiia; order Acidimicrobiales; family UBA10347; genus UBA10347. The sequence continues at coordinate 4,033 of DNHM01000308.1, read as the reverse complement.
CTCACCTCGAAACCGTCGCCGCCGGTTGCAACAACGATGGCAGTCCCCCCGATGCCGATGAAGGTCCACACGACATGCCAAATGGTGGGACGTTCGCCAAGGAACGGCCCCGCAACCAGCAAGATAATGCCCGGTTGCATCGCTGCAAACACGCTGAGAACAGCAACGGCTCCCTCGTTGATGGTCAGGAACACGAATACCAGATTGATTCCGAAGGCAGCTCCAGCCAAGACAGCGTGGCGCACACTTTCCCATGTCGGCTTGACGCCCCGAAGCATCGCGAGCACGAAAAGAATCGGCACCGACAGCCAGAAGCGATACAGGACCGAGATAACAGCTGGAGCGGAGATGAGCTTGGAAATCGGCGGCCCGAGTCCCCACACGAGGATCACGAATGCGAGCGCCGATCCTGATTGGGATGTGCGGACCTTGGGCTGTGTGCCCCGCGAGGCAGTAGGGGTAATAGTCAGATAACTAGTCTGGCAGTGATGGATCTCGCCGTTTACATTGCGAAACGTATTTACACCATGAACCCGTCGATGCCGGTCGCCACCGCTGTGGCCGTTGCCGATGGCGACATGGTCGAAGTCACCATCTGTGAGCGGAATGGTGGCTTTCACACCGAACCGTCAGCCCTCTCCACGGCCCCTAGGACTACCTCGACGAACTGCCCACATCGAGGCCACCATGACAGATCCAGATGAGCCCCTTCTGACATGGGACTACCACATGTTGTGGCACGATGATCTCCACTGTGAGACCCTAAACGCGCTACCTCGCACCTGGTGTATCTTCGCTTAACAGGACAGAATCAGTCGTTCAGCCGGCCATCTGAGGCCAACCCCGTGGCTGGCAAAGACATCAAGATCTGGGGGAACCATCTTCGAAGTGATCAACGACACGGTGAACAGCGGGTCATCCAGCCGAAACAATTGTTCGGCGAGCTCGTGATTCCCTGTTGGGCCTACAAAAGGGACTCGGCTCGTTCCTTTATCCCCAACAGTTGCTTGCGCACCATCAGGCCATCGCCGGGCTCAAGGAGCCATTGCGCAACAGTTGCGCCGCCAGGGAAACAGAGATTGGCACGGGCACGGCTAACGAGCCGGGTGCCATCGGCTTCAGGACGAAGCTCAAACGCCAACGAGAACGCGACGAACCGACTCGCTTGCACGAGGCAGAACGCTCGATCCGGGTCCACAGTGCACGCAATGAACGAGATAGGTCCGGCGGGTACCAACCCGCCAGATTCCAGGTGTTGCCATTCGGGGTGGATGTGCCTGGCGCTCTCCTTGCCGAAGTTATCGATCCAGTCATAGCTGTACCACCCCGCCCGCCTGAACCCCATCTGGCGCAACCAAGGAAAGACAGACGCTGGCGGGGCGAGGATGGAAATCGACCGGGTTGCGCTGAACATAGCGTCGGGAACCTGATCGTCGCCCACCATCGACCCGACAATCTCGTCATCGGTAGCGCCCCAGCTGGCAAGCGAAAACGGATTGATCATCTGTCGCTTGCGAATGCTGCGGAGCCAAGGTCCTTGGCGCCATCCGTGACCGCCTGAAGGATGATCGAGACAACCGTGTCAGGATCTAGCCCTTGCGCGAAGTTCGGAGCCGTCCCTTCGATGGCCCTGCTCGCCAAGCCAGTCTCGGTATGAGGTGGACGGGTGTCAAGGACACGAACCTTTTGGCGGCGGGCTTCACGGGCAAACCCTTCCTGAAAGGAACGAAGTGCCGCCTTTGACGCGCCATAGGTCGCCATACCCGGCAGGTTCTGTTCGGCGATGACTCCCGAAATGTTCACGATCGCACTTCCCGGGGCCATATGAGGCAAGGCTGATTGGCTCAGCATGATTGGCACAAAAACGTTCGTAAGGAAGAGCTCTTCCATGGTGTCGATGGTTACGTCGGCCACGGTGCCGAATGCAACGACACCGGTGGCATTCACCACGAGATCAAGCGGTCCACGACCCGCCGCTGCATCGACTGCCGCAACACACGCATTCGGCAAACGAAGATCGAGGGCGAGTGTGTGCCCAGCCGGTAAATCGAGCGCTTCGAGGCGACCATGATCGCGACCGACCGCGGTGACGTGGGCTCCGGCAGCAACCAACTGACTGACGAAGCGGGAACCTAGCCCACCAGTAGCGCCAGCCACGAGGACATTTGCACCAGCGAGGGCGAACGAAGAGGTCATAGACACATGTTTACGCACGGGTGCTGTGGCGGCGATGTCCACTGACGATTCATTCACCCGCCCGTCCCAAACGAGAAATGGGGTCCAAGTAACAGGACCTGCTATCACTTCCTTCGATGACGAACGAAACCGATGCGACGACCGCACCATGGGCCCAGACTGTGCCAGGTCAGCTCATGGCGCCAGGCCATGGTGCCGGCGACCTGCTCGAGGCCTACAAGTGGCGGATTCTCGACGAACGACCCGGGCTCCTCCAGGTGCAGGTGCATCTACCGGAGTCGTTGAAGAACCCCCAAGGTCAGCTCTTCGGGGGCTTCACGCCAACCTATGTCGACCTCGTGTCGTTGTACACCGTCCACACCGTGGACCGCGACAAGGATCCGACCGACGAGCGCAGCTGGCTCACCACCATCAATATGCGGTGTGACTATTTCGAGCCGATCGTGGATGCGACGTTCACGATCACCGGTGAGATCGTGAACCAACGAGGTCTCACCACCCTGGTAGCAACAAAGTTTTTCCAAGCCGACACGATGGCGGCTCACGCTGTCACGACCATTCGCGAGCTACCAAACGTCGCTCGTAACGGCTGAGTGTGCCAGCCTGGACTCATGGCAAATATCAAGGTCATACCCGACGACGACTGGGCCGGTGCGCTGGGCGAGATCTACCCGACCGTTGTTGATCCCACGTATGGCCGTGTCGACAACATCATTGCGGTGCACTCGCTCAATCCACGGGGCCTTGCAGCCCATCAGGGGCTCTACGCGTCGGCGATGGCAGGTACGGCCACCTTGCGCAAAGTCGAGCGCGAGTTAATCGCTCTCGTCGTCAGCCTTGAGAACCATTGTCACTATTGAGTGGTCCATCACCGGCGCGGTCTGCGCGGGCTACTCAAAGATGATGTTCTTCTCGATGCGGTCGAGGCTGACTGGCGGACTGCGCCGCTCGACGACAAGCGAACGGCCATGTTGGCCTTCGCGGTGAAACTCACGGCTACACCTGGGGCGATGTCACCGGCCGACGCCGATGTACTTCGAGAAGCAGGCTTCAGCGATCGCGACATCCTCGACATCACCGAAGTCATCGCATACTACGCATACGCCAATCGGATCGCCGACGGTCTGGGCATCGAGATCGAGAGTTGGATCCCTGAGTAGGGCTACGGGGTAGTTGTCAGCACTAACGACGGTGTGGCCTAGGACCGCTCCTCAGCCGTCCGGCTCTCGCCATGACCAGGTCAGCTAATGGCTCCAGGCCATTGAGAACATCGGCCCAAGTGGTGCGCTTGTGTCCAACAACTGCTCAGCTGCTCGACGCAACGCAGCGTTTGCGACCCGCTCGAACCCGCTGCCGACGCTCACCCGTCGCACCCCGGCCTGGGCCAGATCATCAAGTGAGAACATCTGTCCAGGAATGCCAATCAGCACGTTGACCGGGATGCCAACGGACGAGACCACCGCCGAAACCTGCTCGAGCGTGGTGAACCCCGGTGCATATACAGCAGTCGCCCCAGCGGCCTCGAACGATTGCAATCGAGCAACCGTGTCATGGAGGTCGGGACGACCGTGCAAGAAGTTCTCGGCCCGTGCAACCAGCACGAATGGCGCATCACCAATAGCTTCGGCGCCGGCCGCAATCCGTTCGGCCGCCAGTCCTGGATCATAAATCGCTTGATCATTGCGCCCAGTTGCGTCCTCGATACAACAACCCGCGAGCCCCGCGTCGATTGAGGCCCGCACGGTCTCGGCTACTGCCGATGGGTCGTCGCCATAACCGTTCTCGAAATCACCTGAAATCGGGACGGTCGTGCCTGCGGCTAACACCTTTGCATGAT
>DNHM01000554.1 GCA_003485885.1 Acidimicrobiaceae bacterium | reverse complement strand
CTGACCCAGTCGTCGCCGCTTGCACCTTCCATGGTCTCGTACCCCTGATCCAGCAAGATGACGATGGCGTTGTGGTGATACGGCTCGATCACGGTGCCATCACCCTTATGCGAATACCACGCATAGGTCGGCACCTTGCACAGCCCAACCATGTCGCCACCCAGGTGATACGCCAACGCCTTGAGCGCGTCGCTGTTCGTCGTTGCATCGAGCGTGCTTGCATGTGGCTCGGCCGCCACCGGGCCATCCTGGTGCTCGACCATGGCCATGATCTTCTGCCGGTAACTCTGCGCCTGCGGTGTCTTGTACGCGAAGACCTTGACGTCCTCCTTGAACTTCGGGCCCATGTCCCCGTGTGCCGCTCGAGGAAACCCCCCGGCTCGCACCGGTACACGGGGAACCTCGTTCTCGATGATCAGCGTGGTTGGCTCGTCAACGCGTTTGATCTTCTCCATGGGATACCGACCCATGTGGAGTGGCCGGTGATCGCCGTTCAGCCACGGAGACCCGCCTCGCACACCGCCTCGGCCAAACAGCCATCCTGCGCTCCGGGTGGTTCGCAGTTCGTCGACCATCGACCGATCAGCCAGCGGCGCGTCGGGAGCGATCTCCATCGCGGTACTCACCACCGATAGAGCGAAGCCGCCCGGCAGGAATGGCGCTCGTAGCGTCGTGTCGTCGATCTCGACGAGCCCGGCCTGCAGCGCCACTCGGGCGATGTCGAGACTGTTCGTCGTGGGTGTGTGTGCCGTGGCGTCGAAACCGAGATTGCGGATGTAGTCGGCAGTAATTACCGCAAGTTCGGCGGCCCGCAGATCGGCGGACGCCTGCCGAGTGCCGTTCACCCAATCGTCACCGGGTTGAGAAGATGGGAGTGAACGACTGAACGCCACCAGCACGACGATCGCCCAATCATGGGACAGGCGCCTATCGGTCCATGCCTCGGCGGGGATCAATCCAGCGCCGACCATGTCGGCGTCGAGAAAGTAGCAACCGGACTTCAGATGATTCGCCCGCTCAACCGGATCTTCGGGAATGGGCGCCAGCGGCGACACATCACCGGACACGTGCGCGTCGAATAGGTCGACGTAGGCGCTGAGCGCATGGGCAGCACCGAGAGGACCCTGGCGATCGCGTTCAGATGGCGAGGCCGGCACTCCACCCCGTCGATCAGCCGCCAAGCCGATGGGTGTTGCTGTCGGATCGGCGAGCCGAGGCAATGTCTCCAACGGAAATGCGCCCAGGTGCACCGGTCGTTTCTTGTGCGAGAACAGCTTCATGGGCTGAACCTAGTCCCCCGGAGTCAGCTCGGCCTCGGTTGCTTCCCACCACGCCATCGCTGGTCCCCGCAGCCGGGCCCTCAGCTCACCGAATCGCTGTGCCGCTGCGACACCAGGCCAACTCGCCGGAAGAAGCTCAGCCGGCAGATCAGGGTCAAGCAGCGGGAACCGACGCCATTGGTGCACGAGCCCGGTGAGCTCAGCCACTGCCGCTAGGTCGCTGCTGGACTGCCCGTCGAGCAGATCGACATCGGTCAGGAACCGGGTATAGGCATGGCGGAGCTCGGGAAGGTCCCACGCTTGTGCCACCAGCCCAGTCGGCGATCCAAGGTTGCCAACCTCTGCACGAAACGAGGTTGCCTCTACCCCGAGACCGTTGAGTAACTCGACGGCGGTGCCTTCCTGGCCGAGCCAAGGTGAGAGCCAGGTGCCGTTACCGAGCGTGCCAAATCCAGCCCACCCCAGACCGTTCGCCATCGCGTAGCGCAGATGGCGATCTCGTTCCGGAACACTGGCGAGCAGCACGATCCATCGACCATCCCACTGCCGAGTAGTTGCGCCAAAGGAGTAGATCCGCTCGGCACCTGATTCGAGCACCGTGCGGGCGTAAGGCGACAACGACCAACGGGTTTGCCGTCCGACCTTTGTGCGATCCAACCAGCCTCCCTCGTCCATCCGAGCGAGGGCCTGTCGAGCTGCCTTGTCACGGATACCCAACGACTCGGCCGCAGCAACGATGGTCTTTGTCCACGCACTGCCACCCATCGGCAATACGAACTCACCCAGCAACGTCAGCAGCAGGGCTCGGCTCGAGTCGACGGCCGCAGAGCCATCGCGATTGGTACCGAGTAGTTGTTCATGGGCGAGCATGATGTTCTACATCTGACTGGCGAGTCAACAGAAAGCTGTAGTATAACTATCCCGTCGACCTCCGGGGGAAATCAGTGTTCATCGACTTCGCAACCCAACCCAGTGCCTATCGGCATTGGACGCTCGATGTCGATGGTTCCGTCGCAACGGTGACCATGTCGGTCGATCCCACCGCTGGGCTACGCGATGACTACCAGCTGAAGACCAACTCCTACGACTTGGGCGTAGACATCGAACTCCATGATCTAGCGCAACGGTTGCGGTTCGAACATCCCTGCGTAAAGGTGGTTGTCGTCACCGGTGGTCTCGACAAGATCTTCTGTGCCGGCGCGAACATCCAGATGCTGGCTGGCGCCACCCACGAACACAAGGTGAACTTCTGCAAGTTCACC
>DNHM01000550.1 GCA_003485885.1 Acidimicrobiaceae bacterium | reverse complement strand
TTCGTCGTCATGCGGAACATGTCGTAAACATCATGGATGGCGCCGCAGGCGACACTTTCGGCGACCTTGATCGCAATGGCCGCGCCGAGAACCCGGGTGATGACATCGGAGTCCGTGGCCATCTGGCAAACGTTTCAGCGTCGGTAGCCGATGGTTTTCTTGGGACGGAATTCGCAGCAGCCCAAACCCGAGCGACTGACCAGATCGCCGTGGCTGAGCGTGAGTTCCTTCGGGTCCTCGCAGCAGACACGATCGGCGAAATGAGCCTCGATTCAGGAACTGAGCAGATCGAAGCGATCGCCCGAAGCCTGGCCCAGGCACGATCGCTCCTGCACGCCCAGTTCGCCATCGACCTCGTAAGCGATGCCCCGGTGCCAGCATCCGACATCGTCGGCACAGGCGTCGTATGGCTTCTGCCCTCAGGACGCGAGATCGTGCTGCGCTCCGGTCCCGGTGGGTTTCCCGTATCCGCCGATGCGCCAGCCAACCCCGAACTGTTCGTGCAAGTCGGCGATGGTACCGCTGCAACAAGGCTCGGCGCACTCGATGCGTTGAACATGTTGACCGTCTCGATTACGGCCGATCAGCTGGCCCAGTTCGACGAGCTGATTGTGGCTGTAGATGCGCCCGATTCAGCTGGGTCCGGGTTACAGGTCATTGCTCGTATCGCTCCACCGGTCGAAGCGTTGGCGGTAGCCGAGGCACTGTTGGCGACCGATGGCAGTCTGGCCCAGCTCAACGCCCAGGCTCAGCTTGTTATTGACCACATCGATCTGATGCAACGAGAGATCAATGGCGGCACACTTCGTGAGCTACGACGTCATGCTGAGCACGTGGTGAATCTTGTCGAAGGTGCTTCAGGAGAACATTTCGGCGATCTCGATGGCGACGGCGTCTCCCAAAACCCCGGCGATGACATTGGGGTACTCGCACACCTCGACGGCCTCAGCGCTGCGGTCTTGTCGTTACCGCAGGACACTGATGAACAAGCGTTCTACACAGCAATTTGGTTGGATGCGATCGAGATCGTTCGTGGGCATGCAGTCGTTGTTGTTGACCAGGCGCTGCGGGTGAACGCGACCGATTCGCCTGCCGAGGCGCAACCGTTTGTTACGGGTGCGTTCGCATCGGGCGTGTCGATGCTCGACGGAACCGACGCCGACGGAAATGGTGTGATCGAGATGTTCTCGGGCGAATTTGGAATCCGCAGCCTTGATGAGCGGGCTCCGACGCTCGTCGTGGCACAGATGTTCTCCGAGGGCTGACGCCGCTGTGGAGCGAAACCTTCAAAGGGAAGCGACCTCATGACTCGACCTACGCCGCTGGCCGGCATCCGCATCATCGACCTGACCCAGGTCCTGGCTGGCCCATACTGCACGTATCAGCTTGCTCTTCTCGGCGCGGAGGTCATCAAGGTCGAACCCCCCGGTGGCGAATGGACCCGGCTCGGAGGCGGGATCGGCGAGTTAGCTGCACAGCGCCTTGGTTCGTTGTTCTGCGTGCAGAACAGTGACAAGCAGTTCGTCGAAGCCGACCTGAAGGACCCCGCCGACCTCGCAGCGGTATTGCACCTGATAGACGATGCCGACGTGTTCATCCAGAACTACCGCCCAGGCGTCGCCGAACGGCTCGGACTTGGCGTCGACGCGCTGCAGGCTCGAAACCCTGAGATCGTCTACTGCTCGTTGTCGGCATATGGTGCCGATGGCCCGATCGGAGGTCGACCGGCGTATGACCATGTGGTGCAAGCGATGTCGGGAATCATGGAGACGACGGGCACCGACGAGATGGGACCGGTCAAGGTAGGCGCGCCGTATGTCGACTATGCGACGGGTTTGAACGCAGCGTTTGCGGTCATGGCAGCGCTGGCCGAACGGACCCGAACTGGCGAGGGTCAGGTCGTCGACGTGTCGATGCTTGATACCACATTGAACCTTATGGCATCGAATATGTCAGCGGTAGCGACGACCGGCAACGACCTACCAAAGCTCGGGAACGAGGCAGCCAGTGGATCCCCGTCGTCGGGGTGTTTCACGACTGGTGATGGCGAACACATCATGCTCGCCGCCAACAATGAACGCCAGTTCGCTGACTTGTGCAAAGGCCTCGGCCATCCCGAATGGTCGAGCGACGAACGCTGGTCTGGACCAACCGTGCGCCGTCAGAACCAGGCTGAACTTCGCGATCTGATGGCCGAAGCGTTCGCCTCTGACAGCGCACAGGCATGGGAGGTCCGCCTCGTCAACTGCAGTGTGCCAGCGAGTCGCGTCCGCAAACTATCCGAGGTCATCGACGAGGGTCAACCAGCGGCCCGAGGACTACTTCATGACATCGACGTGGGCGTCGAGGCAACTGTTGTTCGGGTTCCTGGCATTGGCTTTCAGCTGAATGGGGACAGTCTCGGACCACGACATGCCCCTAGACCGGTGGGCAGTGACAACGACCAGTGGCTCCGAAAGTACTGAGTTCGGGAAGTGCCCACGCTGCTGACACGATCCTGCGGGTGGACTGTGAGCTCAGGCTCGAGTGCGGGCAGTTAGATCAATCGGTGTCGATGGGGCGAATCACGAGTCCGCTTGGGAGTTTCGGCAAGAAGTACGTGGACTTGGGAGGCATAGCCCGACCCGTGTCGGCCACCATCATGACGTCGCGAACCGACGTTGGATAGGGCAGGAACCAGGCGTCGTAGGAGTCTGGGTTGTGGGCGTCGTCCGCGGTGTCAGCAATGAAGCTCAGCCGTGAATCAGTCCGCGGGTTGGTCACCCCAAAGAGAGGCTCGAGTATCAGGTTTTGGAGCAGATTAACATCGAGTTGGTCGTAGGCATCTGCCGGGATGAGTGCCGCTGGGATCGTGAGCACAAAACTACGGTCGTCGATGCGCACGCCGACCTGTTGACGAGCCGTCGGCCGAGGAACTTCGAGGCTTGACTCCTCGAGACCGAACTTCTCACGGAGCGCATTGAGGATGTCGGCGGTGTTGACATGTTGGTCCTTGATGGCTCGAGCGAAGGCCCACACTTTGAGTTCGTTCTCGGCGAATAACCCTGCGGGGATGTGGGGATCGGATCTGTCTTCGACCGCGGCCAACGAAGAAGCGGCCGCTAGGCGATGGTGCCCGTCGGTTATGTAGAGGACATCGCTGAAGCTGGCGCATAGATTCACCGCATCGTCGCCGGCCACGACCCAAAGCGAGTGTTGCATTCCATCTATCGCCACGAAGGTGATGTCGGCGTCACGCTGCGTGTGGCTGGCTAGGGAGACGGCGACCTCGGGGTGATCGTAGTGGGCAAGAGCCACAGGATTGCCAAAGATTCGGGTTGATTTCATGTACTTCAGCATCTTGCGTTCGCTTTTTGCGATCGTCGTTTCGTGACGTTTGACGAGGCCGGTGTCGAACGCAGCGAGGGATACGTCGGCTATCAGGCCAGTCGCTATGAAAGCGCCGCGCGTCAAACGATGAATGATGACCGAAGAGTCGACCGGTCGGAGAGCATCGAGGTCGTGGCAACGTTGGAGCCACTCCATGGCCTGGGCGTGATGGGCACCAGCGCCCCGGCCAACGACATGGCGGAAGCTCAAGTCGTCTAGGCGGGAAGCGTTCTTTTGTTCGCTCGACAACATCGACGATGGCGGTCCGACAATCCGATGGGCGTGAGCCGCTGATGGAATGAAGCCGGTGAAGGGCGTGAGCAATGAAGTCATGACAGACACATACTGTCACCACCAGTCGCTCGATTTGTGTTTGCGGCTAGTTGGACTACTCGCCGAACCAGCGGTAGCGCTCTCGACCCGGAGGGTGTTGATCGATTCCACGATCGATCGGCTGTCCTTGCCAGCTGCAGGTGGATGCAGTGTCTGAGCCACTGGGGCGATAATCACGCAGTTACTCGACCTCGTGTGCGAGGTGCGGTCTGTAGATCGTTTCCGCCTGGTTGAGGAGCACGCGACATGATGCGTTTTGTCAACTGCATAGTGGCGCATGAAGAG
>DNHM01000427.1:4473-6692 GCA_003485885.1 Acidimicrobiaceae bacterium | reverse complement strand
TCAGACCCCAGGTGACGAGGGGTCAGACCCCACGTGACGAGGATGTGTGCCAAGCAGCGAGGAGTTCGACGCCTCGTTCGATGGAGTCGGTGCCACCACAGAACGAGAAGCGAACGTACTTCTCGCCGTTGTACGGGTCGAAGTCGGTGCCTGGTGTTGCAGCAATACCCAGCTCCGACAGCCATTGGCTACAGAGTGTTGTGCTGCTGTCGGAGACATGGGAGATGTCGGCGTAGACGTAGAAGGCTCCCTCGGCCGGTGCCAGCCGGTCAAGGCCTGCAGCCCGCAGGCCGTCGAGCAGGATCTGACGGTTGTGGGAATACCGCACCCGGTGCCGCCGTAGTTCTTCGTGACACTCAAACGCAGCCACCGCTGCCATCTGAGACAGTGTTTGTGGGCCGAGTAACAAGTTCGCTGCGAATCGAACAATCGGCTCCACAAAGTTCTCGGGCACGACCAGCCAGCCCAATCGCCAACCTGTCATCGAGAAGTACTTAGAGAAGCTGTTCACCACCAGCACATCGTCGCTGTAGGCGAGCGCCGAAGCTGCTTCAGCGCCGTAGGTCAGACCGTGATAGATCTCGTCCGAGACGACCTTTACGCCGCGCTCATCACACCAGTCAAGTATCTCGGCCAGCGTGGCCTCATCAAGCATCGTGCCGGTTGGGTTCGACGGGCTGGTGATGACCAGGCCATCGAGCGCTCCCTCGGCGTGGGCCTGTTCGAGCAGCTCGATCGAGGGCTGAAAATTATCCTCGAGCGTGGTCATGAGTGGCACGACCTGTGCACCCAAGGCATCGAGCGCATTGCGATAACACGGGTAACCCGGGATCGCCAGTGCCACCCGGTCGCCAGCGTCGAACGCAGCAAGGAATGCCAAGGTGAAGCCACCTGATGCACCCACCGTCGCAATGATCCGATACGGGTCAATATCCAGCCCGTACCAATCCGCATAGTGCGCCGAGATCGCCTCTCGAAGCTCAACGACACCGTGAGTGCTCGCATAACCGAGACGGTCGTTATCAAGGATCTGATGAGCGCTGGCGATCACACCTTTCGGCGCGGCTGTCAGCGGCTGGCCGACTTCGAGCCGCACGACTTCGGCACCGGTGGCTGCCCGGCGTTCGGCGGCCTCGAAGACTTCCATGACTCGAAACGGGGCTATGTCAGAACGTTCTGAAGGCTCGATCGCCATCGTTGTCTACTCTCTACTTTCGGCGGCGTTTGTTGCGCTTGCTCGTCGACGGCGCTCGCTTCCGGAGCTCAATGTCGCGGGCCTGCTCAGCCAGCTCTTGCCACAGCAGCTGGTAACGGGCCAAACGTATGGCCTGGATCTCGCCATTCTCGACGGCTTCGAGCACGGCACAATTCGGTTCCTGGCGATGGGTGCAGTCACGAAACCTGCATGCGGGAGCAAGCGCGACAATGTCAGCGAAGACCTCGTCGAGCGCAATGTCAGCTGCCCACAAACCAATCGCTCGAATACCGGGGGTATCGATCACCACTCCCCCGCTGGGAAGTTCGATCAGCTCGCGGGTCGTGGTGGTGTGGCGCCCGCGCCGGTCACGGCTGCGGACCTCGGACGTCTCTGCGACCTGTTCGCCAAAGATCGCATTCACGAGCGTCGACTTACCTACACCGGATGGGCCGATGAACACCAGCGTCTCGCCGTAGCCGATCGCATTGCGGAGTTCATCGATGCCGGTGCCGTCCTCGGCACTGGTGGTGAACACCGGCGCGACGGTTTCAAGCCAGCCGTACTCGTCGGACACCTCGCCCAGGTCCTGCTTGTTGAGCACGATCATTGGTTCTGCGCCGCTGTCAATCGCCAGCACCAGGAACCGTTCGATACGAGCATCATTCGCGGCCTGATCGAGGCCATGCACCACGGCAACCCGATCAATATTGGCGACCAGCACCTGGTCACTGACCTGCTCAGCCGGATCGCGACGAACCATGGCCGTGCGTCGAGGGAGCACCAGCGCAACATAGAAGCCGACCTCGTCGTCTGGCGCAACCACGACCCAATCGCCGGTGACCGGAGCGGTCTCGGCTTGTGCACGCTGTGAGCCGCTCATCACCCGAAGTTCGCCTTCCTCGACGAGGACATCGACCTCGCCGCGGTCAACTCGCACGACCCGACCCAATTGAGCCTCGCTGCTCACATCGTTCGAGCCGCGGAAGGCACCAAACGCGTGGAGAGTTTCCTGTCGGAGACC
>DNHM01000427.1:1409-4406 GCA_003485885.1 Acidimicrobiaceae bacterium | reverse complement strand
CCCCAGGGCGTTTGGACTTAACGAGTTGTTTCGTGGTTCTGCACAGCGGCCGAGCGATTCGACGGCGATACTGGAGATCGCCAAGCCCAGATATGACGAACCAGACATGACGAACCAGACATGAGCGACCACATCGACACACACGACCCTGTTGCCCCCGCACCCATCGAAGAGATCGATGCGCTGGCTTCGCAGTCAACCACGTCGGTCAGCCGCGGCACGGCCGCAGCGACTGGGCTTCTATCCGCCGGCGTCGCGTTGGGCATGGGCGAACTGTTATCTGGCGTATCGAACAAGTTCCCGTCGCTGATCGTCCGGGTCGGCGATGTCGTCATCGAAAACGCACCAGGATCTGTCGAGAAGTGGGCGATCGACACACTCGGCACCAACGACAAACCAGCACTTGTTATCGGCATTGCTCTGGTCAGCCTGCTGATCGGTGCCGCTACTGGCATCGCTGCGTCTCGAAAGTTCCCCGTTGGCATCGCTGTTTTTGTGCTGTTTGGTCTTCTCGGTGGGCTGGCGGCCGCAAGTGATCCACAGCGGCCTGGTGGCTGGGCATGGTTCTCAGCGATCTTGGCCGCTACCGCTGGTATCGCAACCCTGCACTATCTCCTCACAGCCGCCCACCGGTTATGGAACGCAACCGCATCGTTTGAACAGATGGCAGCGAGTCGACGTGGGTTCCTGGGCGCCGCTGCTGGCGCCGCGGCCGTGGGTGTTGCCACACCGGTGATTGGAACAGTGCTGCGCAGCCGTCAAAGCGCACAGGTGGAAGGCGATCGCGAGAACGTGGCAGCCGCGCTGGACTCGATCGAGCCAACAGGGGCCGGCACTACAACAACACTCGAAGCTGAGTCCTCCGCCATGCCTCAGCTCGCTACGTTCGATGACATAGACGGCATAGCGACTCTGGTGTCGCCCAACGACAACTTCTACCGCATCGACTCGGCCCTCTCCATCCCTCGTATCGATGTCGAGAGCTGGTCCATGAAGATCACCGGCATGGTCGACAACGAGATTGAGCTCACGTTCGACGATCTGTTGGCCATGGACCCGGTCGAAGAGTTCGTCACCCTTTCGTGTGTCTCCAATCGGGTCGGAGGCGATCTCGTAGGTAACGCTCGCTGGCTCGGGGTGCCTCTCAAGAAGCTGCTCGACATGGCTGGTGTGCAACCCGGCGCAACCCAGATCGTCGGCCGTTCAGTCGATGGCTGGACCGGTGGATTCCCCACCGACTACCTCGACGACCCGGACCGGGTAGCCCTTGTCGCCGTGGCCATGAACGGCGAGCCATTGCCTACACAACATGGATTCCCGGTCCGCTTGGTCGTCGCTGGCCTGTATGGCTATGTGTCGGCCACGAAATGGCTCAAAGAGATCGAGCTCACGACCTGGGATGCGTTCGACGGCTACTGGATCACCCGTGGCTGGGCCAAAGAAGGCCCGATCAAGACACAGTCACGCATCGATGTGCCAAACGCGAATGCTCGACTTCTCGCCGGTGAGCAGCCAATTGCTGGTGTTGCATGGGCGCCGGGTCGTGGCGTGACCAAAGTCGAGGTACTCATCACCGACATCGTCGATGGCGAAGAGGTCCCGAACGAGAACTGGATCGAAGCCGAACTTACCCAAGACGTCTCTGACAATTCGTGGCGCCAATGGATGATCCCGTGGAACGCCCCCGCCGGTGATCACGTCATCCGAGTCCGTTCGACCGACGGCGATGGCATCACCCAGACACCGGTGCGAACCGCGGTTGATCCAGACGGCGCATCTGGCTGGCACACCATCGCTGTCCGTGTCGCCTGAGCAACCTCCGACTGGTCTCGGGGCCTATTCCCGACATGTGGAAAGTGTCGATATGTCACATTCCCGTGCTTGTCCACCGATCACAGACCCCAGCTAGATATCGTTAAGCGCCGATGTTCCCCTTCCCTGCGGGGAAGCCACGAACGACCTTCGGGGTTGCACTTCACGTGCTTCCACCGAATGAGGCGGGAACACAAGAAAGCACGGAGATTTATATGGCAAGCCGACGCGGAGACACATTCGATAAGCGCCAACGGGAGCGCCGCCGCCAGGAGAAGAACGCCGACAAGCGCGCCAAACGCCAGGGCACCGAGAACCCCAACGGCCCGCTCGTCGCTACACAGACGCAAGAGAAGCCACCTGATACCAGCATGGACACGCTGATCGAGGACTTCACTCCGAAGACCTCAGAGCACCGCAAGCTGCTCGAAAAGTTCCACATGATCAAGGAACACAAGAAAGCCGGAGGCATCGACAACGACACGTTCGAGCTTCTTCGCATGGAGATCTTCGAAGATCTCGGACTTGAGCCCTAGCCCTCAGACGGCACCGAAGAACATCCGCAGTGTTTGCCTGAATGGCGAACACTGCGGATTTCGCATTTTTGGCTAGGTATGTGCTTCCAATGCCCGCAGGACTAGGTCGGTCGTGATCCGGAGATCCTTCGCGAGAATTGGCCGTTGTGGTTCAACCGTCGATGAGTCTGGCGTCGGTTCGCCTGCCAACTCTGCGATGCCTGCTGCGATGGCATTCTCGATGGAAAGCTGATCATCTGCAGGCGTGACGAGGTCGTCGTCTGTCTCGATGAGCGTGTCTAGGTGGGTCCGCCAACGAAGGAGCTCCGGCAACGGTTCAGGGGATGACGTGGGCATGGCGTTGAGAGTACCGTTCTGACGTGCCTGAGTATCCCGACGTCATCGTCTATCTTGAAGCGCTCGAACGCCACGTCGTCGGTCAAACCATCAACAAGATTCGGGTCAAGGGCATCTCGGTACTCAAGTCCTATGACCCACCAATCACGGTGCTCGAAGGTATGGCAGCGACCGGCACCCGTCGACTGGGCAAACGCCTGATTCTCACCTTCGACGACGACCTGTTTCTCGTCATCCATCTCATGGTTGCCGGGCGGCTTTATTGGCGCAAGGCCGATGCCAAAGGAAACAAAAACCTGCTGGCCGCATTCGA
>DNHM01000427.1:0-1346 GCA_003485885.1 Acidimicrobiaceae bacterium | reverse complement strand
ATCTGGCTGCTGCGAGGCGAGGAACAACTTCTGGCAGGCCATGATCGAGGCGGGCTCGAACCACTCGAGATCGACCTTGCGACCTTTGCCAAGCGGCTCACGGCGCAGAACAGAACACTCAAGCGGGCGCTCACCATGCCGGCAATATTCAGCGGTATCGGGAACGCGTACAGCGACGAAATTCTGCTCCACGCAAAGTTGACCCCTGTGAAGCGCGCCGGCCAACTGTCCGACGATGAAATCGAGCGCCTGTATCACTCGGTGCAGGCAACACTCATCGATTACGCCGACCGGATTCGGGCCGAAGTAGGCGATGGGTTCCCAACCAAGGTCACCGCCTTTCGACCGGACATGGGTGTGCACGGCAAGTTCAACGAACCGTGTCCGGTGTGTGGTTCACCGGTGCAACGCATCGTGTATGCATCGAACGAAGTCAACTACTGCGCGACCTGCCAGAACGGCGGCAAACGCCTGGCGGACCGCTCGCTATCGCGGCTACTGAAGGACGACTGGCCCCGCACTATCGAAGAACTCGACGGCGACGAATAATGAGTGCAGGAGTTCGTGCAGTCAACAGCGTCAGTTAGGACTCGTGCGGTCTCACGCCGGTTACAAGCGAGCCGGATTCGAGCCACCGGGCGGCGTCGTCCGGTAGACCGTTGGCCACCAGGGCGGCGTAGCGGTCGAGTTGAGCCTGCGTCAGCACGTCGCGCCACCGGCCGTTCGTTCCCTTGTGGAAAAACGAGTCGACTCCGTTCTCGAACACCTTGTCGACTCCTCCGTTACTGCGGGCCTCCTCGCGCATCACCGAGAGACCACAGCGTCTGACCGCTTCAGGCCAGAGATCCTCGGGAACGTCAATGTCGAGGAATATGGCGAGTCGTCTCATCTCGCCCTCGAGATCGGCCTTCAGATCGTTGTAGTGCATGAAGAAGGCGAAACCGTCGTTGCGCAGGGGCCACCGCGACGCCAGATGTGTGATGGGAGAACAGTCGGTCGCCCACTGATCGAAGAGTTCGTCCATATCACCGTCCCACAACGGCAGTGGAGGAAGACCTTCCTCCACTGCGCTCGCGTTTAAGAAGTCGACAAGTTCCGATCGCATCGCACCGCGGTGATTCGCCCACGACATCAAAGCGTCGCGTCCGTCTCGGTACACCGTGATGTACTTGCACTCCTCAAAGATCGGCACACAATCAGCGGGCGAGTGCGTCTTGATGTAGCGCCGATGTTCCTGAGCATCCAGCTGGGCGAAGACACGTTCGAGCGGAATGAATCGGGCGTCGATCCATGGGCTCCGCCCACCGCCATCGTCGGGCGTATTGCCAGCCGGCCACAACAGCGAC
>DNHM01000113.1 GCA_003485885.1 Acidimicrobiaceae bacterium | reverse complement strand
CCGAGCCGTCCAGTCATTGCACCTCATGACTGGAACCTGTCTGCAGTCCACGCATGGGACAATGACCTGTTCGTAACCGGCGGCATCGATGGCAAAGTCGTAGTAGCCAGCACATCAGAACTGTCGGAACCACGGCTTCTCACCCAGCACGATGCACCGGTCGTTGGTGTCGCCAGCCTTCAAACCGGCGACGTCGTCTCACTCGACGCGTCGAGCGTGCTGCGGGTAAGCCAGCCAACGGGTGATGCCAGCGGACCGGTTGAATTCAACGTCGGCCCCGGAGCGACATCGCTTGATGTTCGAGAATCGCTCGGTGTCGTCACCGGCCATGCTGACGGGTCAGTGCGTTTCCATGACTTCGCCGAGGAAGTCGGATCGATTGAGGCTCACGGCAGCGGGGTAAACGACGTCGTGGCTTTGGTCAGCGGTTTGGTCGCGTCTGCTGGCCAAGACATGACCGTACGCATCCTCGACTTCGATAATCCAGACCAGATCCCTGTCTTCGATCTCCACACGGCACCCGTCGATGTGGTTATCGAACTTCCCGACGGTCGTATTGCGTCGGCTGGTAGCGATGGCATCTACATCTATACCGTCGAAGGTCTCGCCCAGGACCACATCCGGTTAAACGGCCAGCGATCACGAACGATCTCATTGGTCGCTCTGTCGAATGACCGGTTGATCTCGACCGGCGATGACGGCCGAGTGCGGTTATGGGACCTGACCTCTCCCGAGTCCGAACCAACCACACTCGTCGACGTTCCCGGCATCGTGAACCCCCATCTCATCCAGGCTGGCAACGGACTGTTTGTGGCAGGGGCCGCCCGTGGTTATGTGGTTTTCACCCTGCCCTAACCACACGCAACCCTCGTCACACTCGTCGATGACTCAGCTCAATGGCTGACACTTTTCGCCCCCCAGAGCCAGTAAAAGCCGGCCCCTGAAGATTGCCGTCGGAAAGACCCCACCTGAGGCGCGAAGCGACCTAAGTTGTCCCGTTCCGATGGAGATGACTCGACCGCCCCCGAAGCAATCAGCCGGCAAACAGCAGAGTGTCATTCTGCGCGCTTGGCAACAGCAAGCGCTGCGAGCCTTCATTGCCAACGACGCTCCATCGTTTCTGACGGTGGCCTGCCCTGGGGCGGGAAAAACCTCGTTCGCTCTTGTCGCAGCGCGCCAATGGTGTGCTGGTGCCCCTCGACCGTTCGTGGTTGTTGTTCCCACCCAGCACTTGAAGAAGCAGTGGGCCGATGCTGCCCTTCGTTTCGGGTTTCACCTCGACCCTGCTTGGTCAGCCGGCGACGGTGCCCCGGCAACCGATATGCACGGCGTCGTCGTGACCTACGCACAGGCCGCGTCTTCGTGGGCTGCGCTTGCCGCCTACAGCCGCAATGGCATCGTGGTACTCGACGAAGTCCACCACGCAGCAAGCGACCGCAGCTGGGGCGATGGCGTCGAGCGAGCGTTCAGCGGCGCCGCGACCCGACTGTTGTTGAGTGGCACGCCGTTTCGCACCGACGACAGTCCTATCCCGTTCGTCAAGTACTCCTGGGGCGACTACGGCGATGCTGAGCCAGACTACGAATACGGCTACGGCGAGGCCCTCAAGGACGGCGGGGTTGTGCGTCCGGTCTACTTTCCCCGTTTCGACGGCCACATGGAATGGATCAATACCGAAGGCGCACTGGTCGAGGCGACCTTCGAAGACGAACTCGCAAGCAATGAGTGGGGCGCACGCCTGCGCACGGCCCTGAGCCCAGACGGCGAATGGATCCGCACCGTACTTGCCCAGGCGCACACCAAACTGACGAACATTCGCGAGTCACACCCCAATGCTGGCGGGTTGATTATCGCAACCGACCATGAACATGCTCGTTCAATCACAGACCTTCTCGAACGGCGTCATGGCGTGACCGCCCGAATTGTGCTCTCCGATGATCCGCGTGCCAGCGATGTGATCGACGCGTTTGCCAAAAGCGACGAGCAGTGGGTGGTCGCAGTCCGCATGATCAGCGAAGGCGTCGACATCCCTCGCCTCCGGGTCGCGGTGTTTGCCACCACGACCACCACTGCCATGTTCTTCCGCCAGGCGGTTGGTCGTATTGCACGGTGGACTGCCGGGATCAGTAACCAGAAGGCATACATGTACCTGCCCGACGACCTAAGGCTGCGCTCGCACGCTGTAAATATCGCCGAGCAGCGCCGTCACAGCATCGAACTACGCAAGGAACGCGCCGGCGAAGAAGGCTTCGACGAAGTCGCTCAAGAACAAGGCAGCGACGAACAAATGTCGCTGTTCGAAGCATTGTCGTCGACCGTGATCGATGGGGCTTCGAGTACCACGGCCGACGGCATCGACCCCGACGAGAAGATGGTGGTGCTGCCCGAGGACCTCGAGGGTTTCCCCGTGGATCTCCCGCCCCCGCCCCCACTTCCGGGCCGCGAAGCCGCCGATGCGGTCGACCCTTGGGGATCCCCGGCGGTTGCTGATGAAACCGGCAAGTCACGCGCCCAGATCAAGAGCGATCTGCGTGACAAGAATGCCGACCGTGTTCGTGAGATCGTTGGACGAACCGGTCTTGGTCACCGCGAGGTCAATATGCGGTTGAACCGCGACTCGGGTGTAGGCCGCATCACCGAAGCAACCATTTCTGCATTGACCCGCCGCCTGGCAGTCGCCGACCGCTGGATCGCCACTGTCCGTCCGGGCTAATGATCACAGCCCTGGCAAACGCTAACTTGCCGCAAAACGACAACCGGTCGGCTCCCGCAGGAGCCGACCAGCGTTGGTAGGTGATCTAGCTGTTTACAGACCGAGTGATGTCGGGTCGAGGTCGCAGCTGCCAATGGCAGCAATAATGGACGAGAACATCGTGTCTTCGGCAGCCTCGCCGATGCGGTCAGCATCCGCTTCGCTCATGAACTCTGCAGCGAACATGTCGCGGATGGCATCCTGATCGAGTTTGTCGAGCAGGCACGACGCGTCGTCTTCGGCCATGCCGTCGCCCGCAAGCTGGGCAAGGATGAACGAGCCCATACCGCAGTCCATGCTTGCGTCACCCATGGTGCGTGCATCCTCGACCGACAACACAACGGTGTCAGGTTCTTGACCTGCGGCAATGGTTTCTGCGGTGAGGCCATAACTGTCGGCCATAACCTGGGTACCGCCGAGACCGTCGACCATGGCAGATGCCATACAGTTGAGGTCGAGGCCAGCGGGCGCATCACCGTCGGCGCCGATCTGGGCTGCGATCGCATCGATGACTGCCTGGTCCGCTGCACTCGGATCGTCGCCGCCGCCGCCGCACGCCGAGGCAAGCAGCGTGAGCGCCATAAGTGCTCCGAATAATGTTGCCAGATTCTTCTTCATATTCCTGATCCGCCTTGCGCAGTTCGTGGCTCGCACCATCTCGTTGCGATGCCGGGTTGACGAAGGTCAAGGTAGTGGATGCAGATCCCGATTTTGTGGTTATAGGGCCTCATCCCTAGTGGTCATATTTCCGTGTAATTATTTCGCCGCTGGGGCGTCATAGGCGCTTGCTTTGCTTCGAATCTGGTTGCTCCTGCCGGTTGATTCACACCAGAAGACACGACGATGACTGGCAGCGCTGACCAGCCAGCCGCTACAAGGTAGTGCCACCTGTAGCCGTGGTTTCCCGTACCGCGAACACAGCCGCTGCGGCTCCCACCATCAGCCCTGCGGCGACCATTCCCAGCCCAATAACACCAGGGCCATCGATCAACACGCAACCCAG